>JANOJW010000701.1:0-16684 GCA_031418955.1 Hyphomicrobiales bacterium
GGGCGACGATGCCGGGCTCGCCCAGCACGAACGACAACGCCAGCAGCAGGGGTGCTGAGATTACGAGCTGCAGGAAGGTGACGCGCTCGGCTGAGACCGCGGCCAATCGGGTAGCGCGGATGGTCAGCGTCAGGAAACCCCAGGCCAGCGCGCCCGCGAGGCAGAGGAGATCGCCGACGAGCGTCGGCCCCTGTGCGCCCGGCGCCAGCGGCGCATCCCGCCCGAGCGTCACCGTCGCGACACCTGCGAAGGCGAGCGCGAGGCCGGCGATCTTGACGGCGGTCAGCCGGTCGCCGGGAATGAGAAAGTGGGCGCCGATCGCGACCACGAACGGCGAGGTGTAGAGCAGAATGACGGCGTGCGCGGCGGTGGTGCGCGCAAGGCCCGGGTAGAGAAAGGCGAACTCAAGCGCGAAGAAGAAGCCGGCGAGCAGCGCGGGCGCCAGGATGCCGTCGCGCACGAACAGCGGCACGCCACGAGCGATCGCAACGCCGCCGACGACGAGCGCGGCAGCGACCGAGCGCAAGCCCGCCTGCAGCACCGGCGAGATGCCGGAATTCGCGACCTTGATCGCGACCTGGCCGATCGCGAGCAGCACGCAGACGAGCGCCAGCAATGCAATGGCCGAACCGTCGAGCATGGATCGAGTCGCTCTGGGGGCGAGTGCAGCCGGCGCTGCAAGGTTCTGCTTGACGTCCGCCACCGCCTTGGGCCCTTCTCGCATCATGGTCGTGCCAAGGCCGGCAGTACGCGTCGGCAGACGGCCACGTCAAGCTGCGTTCTTGGGCTTTGCAGCATCTGACGACAGCAACTCACGACCACTGGGACGTCGCGCATGTCTGCCGAGATCATCAATCTGCGCCAGGTCCGCAAGCAGCGAGCGCGCGCCGAGCGCGAAAAGCAGGCCGAGGAGAACCGGGCGCGCTCGGGTCAAACCAAAGCGGATCGCCGCCACGAAACTGCCAAGAAGGAATTGGACCGTAGTCGGCTTGACGGCTTGCAGCGAAAAACCGACAAGGACGACCACGGCATCAACAACGACAAGCCAGAAGATATTGCATGACTGGGAATATTGGTTCGTCGCACGCCGAACCCGTTTGGGGTGGACGCCTGCGAACCTGAGGGAAACCCGCCTTCCAAACGTCCCGCCTTCCAAGTGTGTTGACTGCGTGATGCAGGACTCCGGCAGCTCCGGCCGGGTCCCATAGCGTGCCTGACCGGAGCTTCACCCCATGCGCTGCGTTGTGCGCCTACGTGCGAAGTGTGTCCGATGCCGCGACCTGTCAAACGCTCCTTCACGATCAACAATCATCGCACGTCGATCTCGCTCGAGGAGGAATTCTGGGTTTCCCTCAAGGTCATCTCGAAGCGCGAACGACGTGCCGTTGCCCAGCTCGTGCAGCTGATCGACAACGAGCGGCCCGAGGACACCGGACTGTCGAGCGCGGTGCGCGTGTGGATCCTGCAGCACTACATCAATCGCGCGGTGTAGGCAGACGGGGAGGCCGGCGTAAACGGGGTCGGCCCGTCGCCTGTTGGGCTTGGTGCTCGAGTGAGCCTGGGGCCAGACGGAGACTCGGCACAACTTTTCGGTAGTCATCCTCGGGCTTGTCCCGAGGACCCATCGTGCAGCGATCTCAACAGCCTCGAATGAGCACCAGGACGTCCGAAATTCCCGGCTACCGGCGAGTTCTGATCACTCAGCTTCCGCAAGCTGAGAAATGGGTCCTCGGGACAAGCCCGAGGATGACAACCGAGAGGTTGTTGTTCGGCAGATCCCTACCGCCCGCGTCGTCGCGCCCGCGCCGTCACGGGGCGTTGCGGCCGACCTCGCCGAAGGTGTCGCGGCGCGGTCCTTTCGCGGACGGTGCGCGCACCGGCGTCGTCTGCTTGGCAGTAGGGTCGGGACCAAGCGCTGCCTCCGCGCCTCTGGTGATGACTTCTGCCGGAGTTGACGGGCCGGGGAAGTCGGTCTGCTGCGGCGTGCCGGGAAGCTGTGGCTGCGGCGGGTTCTCGTTCGTGGGGCCGGGCGGCGGTTCGGCCACCAGTGGCGGCGGTGGTGTGAGTGCGCGGCGCCCGGCGTCCAGAGCGCGCAGCTTCTCGGCCTCCGCCTTGACGCGTTCCGCCTCCGCCTGCTGGCGCTCGATCTCGGCTGAGCGCTGGCGCTCCGCCTCGATGCGCCGCTTCTCGGCCTCCTGCCGCTTTTGCTCGGCGTCCTCGCGGGCCTTCTCGTCTTCGAGGCGCACGCGCTCGAGGGTCTCGACGTCGCGCTCGAGCTTGCGCACCGTGAGCTCGCGCTCGAAGGCGTCGTGCTGCAGGCGGCGGTCCAGGCGGGCCAGGTCGGCAAGCGGCCCCACATAGACGAGCGAGAGGGCTGGCAACGGCTGATGCAGGGCTGAGAACTTGGAGGCGGGTTGCGCCTTCGGCTCGATACGCCACTCGCTGTCGGCGCGCATCGTCTCGATGTCGATCATGGTGGTGCCGGTGATGCGGCCAGCGGTCGATTCGGTCCTGAGCGGGGCAACTTTCAGGGCGCCATCGGCGATCTCGAGCGCGAGTGTGGCGCCAGCGACCGTCAGCTCGCCGATGCCAAGCGCGGCTTCGAGCTGGCGGCCGACCTCGCCATCGACGATCTCGCCCTTGATGCCGAGCACGGTTTCGGCAGCGATGCCGGGTGCGGAAGGTGAGAGGCCCTTGAGCCGGAGCTGGGCGAGCGTCGCCTCGCCCTTGCCCTTGAGTGCGGCGACGACCGACTGCGGGCTGTAACCGGCGCCGTCGAAGGCGAGGCGCATGGTGGCGGTTCCCGACGTTCCGGCCGCGGCGGCGCGCGGCAGCGCTTCGAGACGGGCACCCGCGACTGCGGCCTCGCCCGAGAGGCGGTAGCCGGTCTGCACCTTCTCGAGCGCAAGGCGGCCGGCGAGCTTACCGCCCAGTGCGGGAACGTCGGCGAGCTTAGCCTCGATGCGACGGGGCTGCGCGACGACGTCGAGCGCTGCGGGGGCGATCGTGAGTCCCGGCATGACCTCGAGACTGCCCGCGTCGATGACGAGACGCAGGTCGAGCCCGTCCAGCATCGACAGGTCGAAAGCGCCGTCGGGCCAGGCGAGGCGGCGCTGTCCGGTTGCTTGCGGCGTTCGCGTCTGCCCGCCTTCGGCGAGCACGCCAAGCGTCTGCGGGATGCTGAGTTCGGAGGCGGCGAGTCGACCGGTGATGCGCAGGCCGCTTGCTGCCGGCTCGATGTCGAGTCGGCCGGCAAGGCGGCCAGCGCCGAAGATCGTCTGCGTCGTCTCGAGCTTCCATTTCGCGGCCGTGCCGGTGAACACGAATGTCCCTGAGACCGGCATGCCGGCGAGCCGGGGCCTCGCCCGATAGCCGGCGGCGGCGATGGAGCCCGCGAGATCCTGTACAGCGATACGGATGTCGCCGCTGGCGACGGGCTCGGCTGCGTCGGTGACGCCGATCCTGCCGCGCATTTCAGCGCCGAGCGCGCCGCCGTCGAGGGAGGCGAAGGTCTGCAAGCCAGCTTTCGGCGTGCCGGACGCGCGCAGCATGGCGCGGGAGGGGCTGCGTCCGGCGCCGGTCGTGGCCGCTGCCGCGCGCGGCGCTGGCTGTGCGGATTGCGGCAGGATCTGGCGCAGCAGGTCGGCGAGATCGCCGTGATCGAGCGTCAGCGCGAGATCGGCGTGAGTGTCGTGCCAGCCGGCACCCTTGCGATCGAGCATCACGCTGCCGGCCACGCGGCCGCTGCCGATGCGACCGTCGAGCTGAATGTCGTAGATGTCGGCGCCCTTCTCGCCGATGGCGATGCGACTGGCGAGCCGGAGGGGGCTGAGTGCGCCGGCGCGCTGTGGCGCGGGTCGCAGTTGCGCGGGGACCTCGGCGAAGTCGAGCAGCGCCTCGATGCTTTCGGCGGTGTCGGCGGCGATATGTGCAGTCAGGCGCCCCTTGGCCGCGGGCCTCGACGCGCCGGCTATGTCCCCGCGCAGCTCGACATGCCAATCGGTGCTGCCGACGCGCACGGCCTGCAGCACGAGATTGCCGTCGATGTAGGTCACGTCGGCCACCACGTCAGCGAGCAGTTGCCGGCCGACGACGAGGCGTCCCAGGCGCAGGCGCGCGGACACGTCGGTTGGCCGTTGTGATGCGGCCGAAGGTGCCGTCGTGGCGGCACCTGCCGTGGTGACCGGCCGCGCCGCCGCCAGCTGTTCGGCGATCGCGGCGATCGCGGCGAGCGGACGCGCGTTGGTCGGCACGAAGGCGCTGAGGTCCAGCTCGCTGCCGTCGAGCACGAGTGTGATCGACCGGTTGGCGCCGCCGACGAAGCTCGCCTCGCCGGTGATGGTGTTGCCGACGAGCTGGAGGGCCAAGCCCTTCACGCTTGCAGCGTCAGTCCCAAGTCGCACCTTGCCCGACGCGGCGAAGGCACCATCCTGCGACAGCGCGGGCAGGTCGTGGCCGCGCGCGGCCCACGCGAGGAAACGCGACAGGCTGGCGCCGCGCAGCGTGACGTTGCCGTCGAAGGCGGCGTCGGGCGAGTCCGGCTGCAAGACGCCGTTGGCTTCGATGCGGCCGGCGCCGGGGATCGCGGCGTTGAAGGATCGGAGCGCCAGAACGCCTTCGGTGCCGCGTTCGGCGGTGGCGTTGAGCGCACTCACCACCTCGCCGCCGAGCGTTGCCTGCTCGAGCTCGAGCTTGACGAGGGTGCGACCGTCGGCCGTGAGCGAACCACCCAGGCTTTTGAGAATGCGGGCAAGGACGGTCAGCGGCGCGGTCTGCGCATCGGCGCCGCTGACACGATCAAGGTCGATCCACTTGGACGTGAGCGCCAGCTCCATCTCCGTGCGCTGCAGCCAGGCGATGCGGGCACTGCCCGAGGCGAGCTGCGGGCGGCCGTCCTGCTCAAACGACAGCGCGATGTCGGCAAGCTCGGCGCCACCCGTATCGGCCTTGACCGCCGACTTGACGTCGAAGGCCTGCTCGCCGGTCTGGCCCGCCTGCCGGGGCAGCGGCAGCTTGGCGGTCAACTCGCCCTCGAGGCGGGGCTTGGACAGCACGTCGCGCAACAGCCCGTCGACGGCATAGCTGGCGCCGGTTTCGGGAACCCGGACGATGCCCTTCACACGCACCGAGCCGTCGGCTTCGGGCTTGGCGGTGGACAGCCGAAGCTCGCGCATGCTGCCGCGATGAGCGAAGGCGGCCGTCACCTTGTAGGGCCCCTCGAGGGCGGCAGCCGAAAGCTCGCCGTTGATCCGCTCGACGCGGGTGCGCTCGCCGCCAGGGCCGAACGCGGCGATGGCGCCGTTGGTGACGCGGACGGCATTGAGCGAGACGCTGGTCGGCGCGAAGCGGGCGGTGTCGCGCCGGCCGGTCAGGTCGGCCCAGTTGCCGCCGCCCTTGTCGTCGAGCACGACGGTGAGCACGGGGCTCTTCAGCTCGATCTCGGTCGCCTCCAGCTCGCCGCGAAACAAGGGCCCGACGGCCAGCCAGACGGTGAAGTCGTCGGCACGGAACAGCGGTTCGCCGACGTTGCCCTGGGTGTCGGCGACCCGAACCTTCTCGAAGCGGATGTAAGGCGTCGGCAACAGCCGGAGGTTGACCCGGCCGCTGACGCGCACGTCGCGGCCCAGGAGGCGCGAGGCCTCCTCCTCGAAGGTCCCGCGATAGCGGTTCCAGTCGACGAACACCGGGACGATGAACAGGGCGGCCAAGATGCCGACCAGCAAACCGCCGACGATGAGGAGAAGCCGGTTCATCAAACTCCTTGACGCATGGCTCCGGCGGGAGCCGTATTCTCAGCGAGCCGTATTCTCAGCGAGCCGTATTCTCAGTGAGCCGTATTCTCAGTGCCCGGCAGTATCGCATACTCCAGACCGGCGGGGATAACTTTATTGCGCGGCCACGGTGTAGTGAACGGCGATCAAGTGCGTGCCCGTTCGACGAGCCAAGGCGACGCCGACGACGGCTCGGCTATCTGAGTAAAGCGCCGCTCAGCACCACGTCGACCAGCTCGCCAGCGGATGTCTCGCGACATCGCCCCTTCATCCGGGCCCTTTCATCCGGGCCCCTTCATCCGGGCCCCTTCATCCGGGCCCTTTCATCCGGGAAGGTCTTGCCGGCGGGGTTGGCACCGCTGATATAGGGGCACCGAAGCGCTGGATGAGCGCGTGAGGAGGGGCCATGCAGCAGATCACCGACGTCATCGCGTCCGCGCAGGGCGGCGAGGCGATCCCGAACTTGGGCCGCGCCTTCGGGCTCTCGACCCAGCAGACGGAAGCGGTGCTCGCCGAGGTCCTGCCGGCGCTGGTGCGCGGCATCGAGCGCAACACGTTGTCGCGCGGCGGCCTTGCCGACCTCGTCAAGGCACTGGGCGCGGGCCATCATGAGGCGGTGCTCGAGCGACCCGAAGCCTGGGGTGACCGCCGCGTGCAGCAGGATGGCCACGGCATCCTGGGCCACATCCTGGGCTCGGAGGGCCGGGCGCGGGGCCTTGCCGTCCAGACTTCGCGGGCGACCGGCATCAGCGACAGCATCATCCAGATGCTGCTGCCGATCCTGGCGCAGATGCTGATGGGCGCCATCTCGCGCTGGTTGAAGGGCGGGCTCGGCGACATCGCCGGCCGGTTGCCCGGTGGTGATGGCGGCGGTGGCGGCATGCCGTTTCCGATGCCGGGTGGCGGCCGATCGGGCGGCGGGCGCGAGCCCAACTACGGCCCGGGCTTCGAGTTGCCCAAGGTCGACCTGCCGCAACAGGGCGGCTATCCGATGCCGCCGCTGCCGGGCGGGGGTCCAAGCGACGGTGGCGGTTTCGGCCGCGGCGGCACCATGGAGGACCTGCCGCGTAGCCCCCCGCCGCAGCCGCAGCAGGCGCCGCCGGGCGGCTTCCCGATGCCGTGGCCGCAGCAGGGCGGTGGCGGCGGCCAGCAAGGAGGCGGCATGGGCTTGCCGCTGCCGTTGCCGCAAGAGGCGCCGCAAGGCGGTGGCGGTGGAGTCCCGATGCCCTCGCCCCAGCAAGGCGGTGGTCAGGGCGGCGGCAACAACCCGTACGGCGATCTCTCCGACATCCTGCGCCGCAAGGGCGTCGCCAATGGCGTCGACGGCGGCGGTCTGTGGAGCGTGGTGCGCGGCATGCTCGGCAACGGCCTCGGCTTCCAGAGCAAGGGCGTGATGGGCTGGATCATCAAGGCGGTGGTGCTGCGCTACGGCTGGTCGATCCTGCGCCGCGTCCTCGGCCGTGCGCTGACTGGACGATGATGCGGCCTGTCGTCTTCACGGCACTGAGCAAGTGGCCGCCCCTCACCCCAACCCTCTCCCCGCACAAGCGCAGGGCTCGGGGAGAGGGGGAATAGCGTTCAGCTCAGCCGCTCGAGCACGCGGCCGGCCATCGACACCACCGCCTGCAGCATGTGGCCGGTCGAGATGTCGCCCTCGATCACGTCGGGACTGGCGAGCAGGTCGATGTCGCCGCGTTCGGTGTCGAGCAGCAGCCACACGTAGGGCTGCTGCGTTTCCGGATTGACGAGCCGCATCGAGCGCTTCACGAGCCCCGTGCACAGCCACAGCGTGTTGGGCTTGGAGCGGTAGACAAGGTTCACCTCGCGCACCTCGCCAGGCGTCACGGCCATCAACGCGCCGCGCCCGATCAGGCGCTTGTCGGGCATCGCGCGCATCAGTTGGTCTTCCGTCGGGTAGGCCCAGATCTTGTGCGCGAGGCCGATCACCTGCACCCGCGCCGTGATCGGCTTGATGAACGGATCGAGCGCGTGCCCGATGTGCTCGAACGAGAACAGGGTGGGCCGTCCTTTGCCGCGCCGCGCCTCGAGCGTGCCCACGCACACGCCCTCGAGCGGATTGCGCGAGGAATTCGGCGTCGAATGCGCAAGCCGCATGACGATCGAACTCAGTCCCCGGTGCGAGACTGTAATGCCTTTCAGGTCATCGATAGGATCGAACGAAGGACTCGCATCCGCCTTGGCGTCCGCCTTACGCTGACGCGCATCGGGCGTTGGATAATGGAACCAGATCTCGGCGCCACGATGCGATTTCCAGATGTGGTAGTTGCCTTGTGCGCACGGCACCATGATCGACGCGCGCCTCACGGCCTGTGCCACGAACTGCGAGGTCACTGGCGTCAATTCGCACGCGAATCCGATCGCGTGCAGACTCATGCACATGATTGCCATCCCGCTTACTGTTGCCACACACTCAAGGCTTGCCGCCGGCGAACGCCCCCGTACACCGACAGCAACACGCGCTTGTTGCATCGGCACACGGTTCAGTGAAGAGGCAAGTTGGCAACAGGCGCGATGGCGCGGACTTGGTGGCGCCGATGTGCCGACACGAACCGTGAAAGGTCCCGGATCGGCGAACGCGGCCCGATGGGCCGCTGCCGTCCGGGAAACCGAAACCAGAAAATGAGTCAACTGGCTGGGTCGCCCCATTAACGCCGGTTCCCCGGACGCTAGCCGGCCATCGGCCGGCGTGAGCGATCCGGGGTCTTTCACGGTGCGGGCGGGCACAACGGCGCCACCACTGCAGCGCGACGTCAGATCGTCGCGTCGATCCGATAGAACCGCCGCGCGTTGTCCGCGAACAGCTTGTGGCGGTCGGTAAGCGGCATGTGCGCCACCGCCGCCTTGAAGCCTGAGTAGATGTGATCCCAGCTGCCCTTCAGTCCGTCGACGGGAAAATTCGACGCGAACATGCAGCGCTCGACGCCGAAGATGCGGATGGTGTCGAGAATGATCGGCTTGTTCGCCGCGAGCGTCCACGGCTGGCCCGGCACAGGAAAGCCCGACACCTTGCAGTGCACGTTCGGGCACGCCGCCAGCGCCTCCATGCCGCGCCGCCAGACTTTCAGTGCCTCGGGCGACCGGTCGAGGGCATAGCCGTGATGATTGAGTACGACGCGCAGGCGAGGATGCTCGCGCGCCACGTCGGCGGCCTCTTCCAGGTGCCACCACACCACGCGCAGGTCCCAGGAAAGGTCGTGCTTCCTGAGCAGATCGAGCCCGCGCCGCCACTTCGGATCCTGCAGGCTGCGCGGCTCGCCCCGCACGCTGTCATTGGGCCCCTTCGAGATGATCGGCTTGGTGCGGATGCCGCGCACCAGTGGGAATTTTTTGTGCGCGAGAAGAAGCTCCTCACTGTTCGGCTCGTCGATCCAGGCGTGCGCGACGATGGCGTTGGGCATGCCGTAGCGCTTGTGCACTTCGCTCAGCCACGCGGTTTCATCCACTTGTTGCGAGCGGTCGCATTCCGCCTCGACGTGCACGGTCGCCACGACGTTGTGCAGCGCGCTGTCGCGGCGGAACTCGTTGGGCATGTACGTGCGCACGAGCGCCGAGTTGTCGCCGTGATAGGCGTGCTCGCCGTTCGTGTGCCAGGGGTAGCGCAAGCCGCTCCCCTCGAGATCCCACAGATGATGATGCGCATCGACGATGGGGAGGTCGTCGTAGAGGTCGGTATTGAACATGGCCTATGCCGAACGAAAATGATCCAGTCGTCAATTGTAAGCGCCGCTGATCGACGCCTCCAAACCGCTTATCTGGTTTTGAACCTCTTCGCGACGTCGCGGGTTCTTCTCATCGGCAAGAAGCGATTTGAGATCACGAACCTTCTCCTTCATGGCCTCAACTTCGGCCTTCGAGTACTTCATCGATTTCGCCTCCGGATGTTGGACGCAACGAGAGACCAGCCTGATGGCTGGCCCCGTGGCACACCTCACCCCTTCTCGTTCGAGAAGATGATGGTGCCGGATGCCGCGAACATACCGCCGACGCCGTGGCACACCGACAGCTTGGCGCCCTTCACTTGCGCCGCCGCCGTGCCGCGCATCTGGCGCACGCTCTCCTGCAGCGCGTACATGCCGTACATGCCCGAATGCATGTAGGAGAGACCGCCGCCGTTGGTGTTGAGCGGCAGCTTGCCGCCGATGCGCGTGTGCCCCTCGCCGATGAAGGCCGCCGCCTCGCCGGGCTTGACGAAGCCCAGATCCTCGAGCCCGTACAGCGGCAGATGCGCGAAGGCGTCGTAGATCATCAGGTGGTCGACGTCCTTGTGCTTGATGCCGGCCTCGTCGAACGCCTTCTTGCCCGACACGCGGAACGCTTTCGACGACGTGAAGTCCTCCATTTGCGAGATCATCGGGCCTTCGACGGACTCGCCCGTACCGAGGACGTAGACGGGCTTGGTCTTGAAGTCCTTCGCCCGCTCGGCGGAAGTCAGGATCAACGCACCGCCGCCGTCGGTGACGAGACAGCACATCAGGATGCGGAACGGGTAGGCGATCATGCGCGACTTCAAGACGTCGTCGACGGTGATCGGATCCTTGAAGGTGGCGCGCGGGTTTTTCGCGGCCCACTCGCGCTGCACGACGGCGACCATCGCCAGCTGCTCCTGCGTGACGTTGAAGTGCTTCAGGTAGCGCATCACGGGGATGGTGAACATGGTCGGCGGGCCGGCGACGCCGTAGGGCGCCTCGAACTGACCGGCGAGGCTGTCGGGATAGGGCGGGCGCGGCGTCACAGCGATGCGCGATTTGCCCGACTCGCCGTGCGTGATCAGAACGGTCTTGCACAGCCCCTCGTTGATGGCGGCAGCCGCGTGGCGCACATGCAGCATGAACGAGCAGCCGCCGACCGCGGTGCCGTCCGCCCACGTCGGCGTGATGCCGAGATACTGCGCCAGCGCCATCGGCGTTTCGCCGGCCGTCGCGATGCCGTCGATGTCGGAGGGCTTGAGGCCGCAATCGGCCATGGCGTTCAAGGCGCAGTCCGCATGCAGCTGGATCTGCGACATGTCGGGGATGACGCCGAGCTTGGTCGTCTCTGCCGCGCCGACGACGGCCACTGATTTCGGTTTCATGGGGAAGTCCGTTCGAGCTTTGGGTTTGTCGATGTCTCGCAAGCAGTCAGTAAGGTGGGGCTGTGAATCTCGTAATTGGCGTCGGGCTGGAGGCAGATCCTCACCAAAGGCACGGCGCTCCCAGCTGTCTCAGCTTCGGATCCGCGGTGAGAATTGTCAGCCCCTCCGCAATCGCCTGGGACGCGAGGAGCCGATCGAATGGGTCCCGATGCGACGCGTTGAGCAAGCCAGCCGAACGAACGTGATGCACCTCGATCGGCAACATTCGGAATTGTTCCGCCAGCATCAGACCTTCGAAGTCCTCAAGCAATGAACGGGCTTCCGGCCATTTGCCGGAGCCGACCTTGATGGCGATTTCCCAGGCCGAGGCCACGCTGACGTGGACCGAGTTGCGCCGGTCCTCCAGTGCCTGCCTCGCATTCGAAGAGAGCTGGTCAGCATCCAGCAAGGTCCAGAACAGGGCATGTGTATCGGGCAAGAGCATCACGTTGCGTCACCATACCAAAGGCGCAATTCCTCTTCGCTCATCGGCTCCATCAGTCTTTCCGGTACGGAGTACTTGCCCTTGTAACGGCCAAGTTGACGCTTCTCGGTCGACGAACTCGGCTCAGTTGGGGCAGAGATCCGCGTCAGCCGGACGACGCCGATCTTCGGGTCGGTGATCCGAACATCCTCGCCACGAGCTGCCCGATCAAGCAGTTCTTCAAGCTGCTCTTTGGCGTCCTTGATCGATACGTCGTCCATGTCGCCTTTACCTCCCGTCGGCAATTGGTAGGTGCGCTATCCAATAACCGTTTGGCTTAGCTGGCAGCCCTACTTGCCGGCCGGCTTGAACATCGGCAGCGAGATTGTGTCCGTCTGCTTCTCGAAAGTGACCTCGAGGTCCATGTCGAGCTTCAAGGCTTCCGGCGTCTGCGGGCAGCCGACGATGTTGGTCATCATGCGCGGGCCTTCTTTCAGCTCGACCACGGCGATCGCGTACGGGGGGTCGAAGCCCGGCGCGGGCCGCGCGTGGATCACGTAGGAATGCAGCTTCGCCTTGCCCGTGGCCTTCACGACCTTCACCGAGCGCGAGCCGCACTTGGGACAGAACGGCCGCGGCGGAAAGTAGGTTTTCGAACAGTCGTTGCAGCTCTGCAGGCGCAATTCGCCGGCCTTGGCGCCGTCCCAGAAATGCTGGGTCTCGGGCGTGGGCTTGGGCAGCGGTCGTTTTCCTTCGGCCACGGGCGGTCTCCTCTTTCTGACTTGCGCTTCGGATGCCCACGAGCATCCGCGCGTCCTTGCTTGCGCTTCAGATGCCCACGAGCATCCGCGCGTGATCACCGCCCAGTGTGGCGCAAGTCTGCAGGACTTTGCAATCGTGGTGTCACGTCATGCCCGCGAAGGCGAGCACCCACGGCGGGGATCAGCGGCGCACCACGCGCCTCACGACATCGCGCCGAGAAGCTTCAGCCAGAGGATGTGGGCGGGCAACACGACGAGGAGGCCGACGAGCGCCAACGGCACGAGCAGGCGCAGGGCTGAGCGCGCGGAAACCTTGCCCATCAGCAGCCCGACCAGGACGGGTGCGGCCTCGTAGTGAAAAAACAGGATCTGCAGGCCGTTGAGCAGCGCGATCGAGCCGATGCGTGGGCTTAAGCCCGTCGCCGTCGCCACCTCGCCGACGAGCGGGATCATCACCGCGATGCAGCCGACCGTGGTCGCCAGGATCGCCACCAGCGACGACAGCACCGCGATCACCGCGAAGCCGTAGGCCTGCGATTGCCCGGCGAGCGGGATGCCGGCGGTGATCGCGTCGATGATGGCACGCCCCGCGCCCGAATGGGTCATCACCGAGGCGATGCCGAGCATCATCGGCACCGACAGGATGGCGATGATGCGGTTGCGATCGAAGGCCTCGCGCGGGCTCATGATCGAGACGGGCGGCAGCATGCAGGCGAGTCCCGCGCCTAGCGCCACCCAGCCGGGTTTGAGGCCATGCAGCACATCGGTCGCCCACAGCGTCACGGTGATCCCGAGCACGATGCCGAGGCGGCGCGCGGCAGGCGTCAGGATTGCCGGCGCATCGTCGCTCGTCGGTGGGGCTGGCGGAGACGACGGAAACACCCACAGGGTCACCAGAATGAATGTCAGACCCTTGAGCAACGAGAACACCGGCGCTGTCAGCAGGAAGTACTCGGCATAGGTGATCTGCGCCCCAAAGGCTGCCTCCGCGGCGCCGAAGGTGATGATCTGCACGAGGTTCGAGGGCAGAATGCCGTAGCTCGTCATGAAATTGCCAGCGACCGTGACCAGGATCGCCGCGATGTAGCCATTCGAGCCGTGCGCGTAGCCCGCTTCCTTGAGCGTGGCGAGGACGACGGGAATGGTGATCGCGAGCCGCCCCATCGTCGACGGCACGAGAAAGCTCAGCGCGCCGGTGCCAAGCAGGATGCCGACGAGCAGCCGCGGATAGGAGCCGAGGAAGCGCCGCATCAGGCCTTGCGCGATGTAGCGGCCGAGCCCTGAGCGCTCGGCGGCGGCCCCCATCACGAGGCCGCCGAACATCAGCATGATGGCGTTCGACCAGAACGCGGAGGCCAGCACCATCGGCGGGGCGGCGGCTGTCACCAGCGCGAGCGCAAAGAAGATGGCGATGCTCCACAGCGTCGACACCGCGCCGGTGGCGAGCAGCAGGATCGTCACGGCGACAGTCGCAAAGCCCGCTTTGGTTTTGGTCGCGCCGCCAATGTAGGGCTCGAGGTCCACGGCGAGGCCCGCGACCAGCAGAATCGCAAGCCCGGCGAGTACGATGCGGCTCACATTGCCGCCAGCGGCCACACTCATCGGCCGGTCGTCCCCGCGATGGTTCCGGCGGTGCGGCGGTGCTCCTCGAGGCGCGGCATGATCTCGACGAAATTGCAGGGCCGGTGGCGGTTGTCGAGCTGCCACTTCAGGATGCCGTTCCAGCCATCCTTGCAGGCGCCGGGGGAACCGGGGAGGCAGAAGATATAGGTGCCCTGGGCCACCCCCCCACAGGCGCGCGACTGGATTGTGGAGGTTTCGATCTTGGCGAACGAGATGATGTGGAACACGGTCGAGAAGCCGTCGATCTCCTTCTCGAACAGCGGGCGCACGGCCTCGGGCGTCACGTCGCGCCCGGTGAAGCCGGTGCCGCCGGTGGTGATCACGACATCGACGTCGGGGGCCGCGATCCAGCCCTGCACCCGGGCGCGGATCTGGGCGATGTCGTCCCGGACGATGGCGCGGTCGGCGAGGTCGTGGCCGGCCTCCTTGATCAACTCGGCGAGCGTGTTGCCCGATTTGTCCTCGGCCAACGTGCGGGTGTCGGAGACGGTCAGCACGGCGATGCGCACGGCAATGAACGGGCGGGTCTCGTCGAGGCGCGGCATGGCGGGTCCGGATCGGCTGTTCGCAGGTCGGCGGGACTCTACGCGCAACCGCGCCCGTCTCCAAGCGTCTGTCCCGACACTGTCCCGACACTTCACCGGGTAACGCTTGCATCGGGCCTGGAAAAATCGCAAACTCGCGTCATGTTCCGAGGGGGGCCGGCAGGAGCCGGCTGAGACCGACCCGAACCCGGGTGGCCACCCTGAGAACCTGCACCGGATAATGCCGGCGAAGGGACGGGAATTACATGCGGCAACCAGCCTTCAGGCGTGCGGATCCGGGGCGCGACCCACCCGCCAGGCCCGCACGCATCCTCTATGTCGATGCCGACGCAGCCCGTGCCAAGAAGGTGCGGGAGGCCATCGAGATCGCGGGTTTCGGCGAGCCCGAGTTCGCGACCTCTGGCGACGAGGCGCTCGACGTCCTCGGCGCGCGCGCACAGCAGTTCGACGTGGTCGCCGCCTGGATGCCGCTGCCCGACGCAGCCTCGATTGACTTGCCGGGCATCCTGCGGCGATGCAATTCCCCCGTCCGCCTCGTCGTTCTCACCACCTTGACGCCGCGCACCTTTCCGATGGCCGGCCGCCTTGCCGGCGCGGCAGGTGTCGACGGCGCTCGCGGCGAGCGCGGCATCGTGCAGTGCCTGCGCGCGGTGCTGGCCAGCCCTCACACCATCGCCCACGTCGTCGCCTCGCATCAGGTGCCCGACACGCTGTCCGAGACCTGGGCGGCCCGCATCTACGGCCACCAGCCCGGGGCCTATTTCTCAGCCAAGCTCGACTGAAGGACGCACCCGCCCCGTGGCCACTCCGCTCATTGCCCTGCGCAAGTCCCCGAAGCCTGCGCCTACGCGCCGCCCGCCGCTCGAGAACGCGCGCGTGCTGATCGTCGACCGCCATCCGGCGACGTGCGTGCTGATCCGCGACCGGCTCGAGCAGGACTACCGCGCCATCGTCGAGGTCGCGCCAACCTACGACGAGGCGCTCGATGTGCTCGGCAATGCCGCCGAGCCGACCACGCTCGTGATGCTCGACCCGGCGATTCCCTCGCTGCACGGCGATGCGATCCTCGTCTTGCTGCGCCAGCACAAGGCGCGCATCCACGTCACGCTGCACGGCAACACGCCGCCCGAGAGCCTGCCGTTCCCCGACAATTTCGTCGGAGCGGCCGCCTACACCCACCTGGCCACCAGCGCCATCGCGTGCGCCACCGCCGAGACCGTGGTTGCGGCTGGCATGACCGTGCACGCCATCATCGATAAGCGCATCGTGCCAGCGACGCTCGACTGGAAGTCGGCAGTGGCGATCTACAGCGCCGAGCCCGGGCAACCGTTCCCGCTGTCGGTGCGCACATGACGGCCGCCGAGTACAACGCGTTCTGCGGTCGCCTACCCCACACCTCCCATGTCGTGCAGTGGGGCGGCGCACACGTGTGGAAGGTCGCGGGCAAGGTGTTCGCCATCGCCTGGGACGAGCCGGGCGAGTTGCACGTGACGTTCAAGGTGTCGGACCTGAGCTATGACCTGATGAAGGAGCAGCCGGGCCTGCGGCCGGCGCCCTATCTCGCTTCTCGCGGCATGAAGTGGATCCAGCGCACGGATCGCATGACGTTGAATGACGCAGGTCTGCGCGACTATCTCACTGAAAGCCATCGTATCGTCGCGTCGGGACTGCCCAAGCGCACGCAGCGCGAGCTCGGTATCGGCCAGCACGCAGGTCCAGCGACAGCGCCGAAGCAAAGCGCGAGCATTCGAAGCGGCCGGCGCGCCGTTGCTGCCAACTGATCATCTGACAGACAAGACCTCTCGAACCCCTGGAGACCAGCATGAACAAGATCACCCGCAAGAAGGACCTGATGATCCCCGAGGTGACGACCGGCCCGATCGCGGGCTCGGGCAAGGTCTATGACTCGCCACAAGGCTTCGCCGACATCAAGGTGCCGTTCCGCGAGATCACGCTGCAGAAGGAATCTGGTGAGCCGCCGTTCCGCGTCTACGACCCCTCCGGTCCCTACACCGACACCGCCATCAAGATCGACGTCGAGAAGGGCCTCGGCCGCCATCGCGAGGCCTGGGTCCGCGAGCGCGGCGGCATCGAGTCGTATGAGGGCCGCGAGATCAAGCCCGAAGACAACGGCAACGTGAAGGGCAAGCATCTGGCCCGCGACTTCCCGAACAAACCAAAGCCGATGCGCGGCCTGCCCGGCCAGCCGGTGACGCAGTACGAGTTTGCCAAGGCCGGCATCATCACCAAGGAGATGCGTTACGTCGCTCACCGCGAGAACCTCGGCCGCGCCAAGGTGCTGGAGCGGGCGAAGGCGGCGCTGGCCGACGGCGAGAGCTTCGGCGCCGCGTTGCCGGAGCACATCACCCCGGAATTCGTGCGGACTGAGATCGCGAGCGGCCGCGCCATCATCCACTGCAACATCAATA
>JANOJW010000702.1:0-6617 GCA_031418955.1 Hyphomicrobiales bacterium
CTCCACTTCGTCACGCGCGTCGAGAGCTGCAAGCGCGCGCGCGGTCCAGAGTGCGTACCGAGCTGCGCGCTCCGAGGCGATGCCGTACGCCACGCACAATCCGCCAAGTCCGCGCAGCACAGCATCGTCCGCCCGTCCGGGCCGCCGAAGGCCATGTTCACCGCCTGCTCCGGCCAGCGGATTGTGCCGATCTTGCGTCCCTCGGGCGTAAACACCCAGATGCCGCCCGGCCCCGTGCAATAGACGCGGCCCAACACATCGACCTTCACGCCGTCGGGAATGCCGGGCTCGGCGCCTTCGTTCATGTCGGCGAAGATGCGGCGGCCGGTCATCAGTCCCTGCGCATCGAGTTGGATCGCGTGGATGTACTTCGTCGAGCGGGTGTTGGCGACATAGAGCGTGCGCTCGTCGGGCGACAGCGCGAGGCCGTTGGGATACTCGACGAGCGCCAGCTGCGACAGCTCGCCGTCGGGTGTGAGGCGATAGACGCAGGCCCCGTCCCACAGCTCATCGACGCCCTGCGGCCCCGGGATCTCGCGCATCTGATAGGGCACGCGCTTGTCGGGATCGGTGAAGTACAGGCAGCCGTTCGAGTGGCAGATCACGTCGTTTGGGCGACTGAACTTGCCGCCCTTGTAGGTGTCGACGAGCGTGATCCACGCCCCGTCGTGGTTCATGCGCATCAGGCGGCGCGCGTGGCCCTCGCACACGACGAGCCGGCCCTCGATGTCGAACGTGGTGCCGTTGCAGCCGACCGTGTCGCGCACCAGCTCCGGCGCCTTGCCCGGCGTCATGCGGAAGAGCTTGTTCTGGCGGATGTCGACGAAGTACCAGAACCCGTCCGGGTGCCAGAGCGGCCCTTCGGTGAAGATGTGGCCGGTCGACAGGCGTTCCGCGACGGTGGTTTCGAGCACGTCGGGCAGGTAATTGTCGGCGGCCATGGGCGGGCTCCCTCACGAGCATGCGGACTGCCCGGCATTGAGGCCCGCCGGGCCGCGCGGCGCAAGCGCCAAGTGACTGCTCCAGCATCGGGCCGCACGGCCCGCTACCGGACTTTCGAGATTTGTATTCACGTGTTCCGGTGCATGGGGATAAGTTTCTGCGCGGCGATCCGGCGACAGCGTTGAGGCCGGGGATAAGTTGTCCCCAATACCAATGGTCGCTGCCGGTATCAGACACCCGACCCTCATGGTCTCGGGCTCGGCGGATCCTGTCATGTCGGGTATCTGACACCTGTCTCCTCGCGTCGGTGCGCAGCCCCTTGTTCCAGCCGGCGCCTCGACTATGTTGCCGCGCAAGCCCGCCTGATCGACCTTCGAGGGAGCCCCGACGTTGAGCGAGACCCCGACCAGCGCATCCCGCCGCGGCTTTAGCGCCACGCGCGTGTGGATCTTCGATCTCGACAACACGCTGTATCCAGCCGAGTGCAACCTGTTCGCGCAGGTCGACCAGAAGATGGCCGAGTTCATCGCCCGCTATCTGGGCGTGCCGTTCGCCTATGCGCGGCATCTGCAGAAGGCCTACTACCGCCAGTTCGGCACCACGCTCGCCGGCATGATGACCGTGCACAAAATGGAGCCGACCGCGTTCCTCGACTACGTGCACGACATCGATCTGGCCCCCGTCTCAGCCCATCCCGAGCTCCGGGCCGCGATCGACCGCCTGCCCGGCCGCCGGCTGATCTTCACAGCGGGCTCCCACCGCCACGCCGAGCGTGTGGCGGGCAAGCTCGGCATCCTCGATCTGTTCGAGGACATCGTCGATATCGTCGATGCCGGTTTCGTGCCGAAGGAGCAGGCGGCCGCTTACCATCGCCTGCTCGCCTCGCATGCGATCACGCCGGCGGACGCGGCCATGTTCGAGGACATGCCGCACAATCTCGAACCCGCGCATGCGCTCGGCATGACCACCGTGCTCGTGCATTCCCCGGCCCACGAGCACCCCGTGCAGCAGAAGATCCGCAGCTGGTCCGCACTGCCCGAGCACGTCCACCACCTGACCGAGAACCTCGCCCAATTCCTCGACGGCGTCGTGCCGGCGCCCACCGTCAGCCGGTAATCGGGGAAAGCGGCAAGCCGCGCTCAGGCCGGCGGGGCGACGGAGAGGCCATTGGCCTTGTGCGTCTTGATGGCGGCGGCGATGAAGCCCGACGCCTTCAGCTCCTCGACCACGGCCGCCAGCCACTTCGCCGCCGTCTGGTTCGCCTTCGCGGTGCCGACCGCCTGCTGGACCGCGGAGAACTGACCATCGAGAATGCGGGCGCCGGGCACCTTCGTCACGTCGGTTGCGAGGCGGGGGCGGAGGCCCGCCAGCGCCTCGAGCTTCTTGCCCGTGAAGTCCTCGAACGAGGCGTCGAGCGAGTCCGAGCGAACGAGCGTCGCGTGCTTGATGTTGTTCTCGAGCCAGAGGCCATAAGCGGAGCGGCCCGTCACCGCGATACGTACGCCCGCCTTGTCGACGTCGGCGATAGTTTTGATCGGCGAGCCCGCCGGCACCATGTAGGTCGATTCGATCTCGGCATAGGCGGCCGTGAACGCGATCGTCTGCGCGCGCTGCGGCTCGGCGCCGATGTTGCCGATGTCCCAGATGTTCTTCCCCGCCTGATCGCCGAGTTCGCCCGGCGACTTGAACGCCACGAGCTTGCACGGCACGCCGAGCCGGCGCGCGACTTCCTCGGCGACATCGGGAGAAACGCCGTCGGGATCGCCGTTGGCGCGCTTCCCCGTCACCAGC
Source organism: Hyphomicrobiales bacterium (assembly GCA_031418955.1). Classification (GTDB taxonomy): domain Bacteria; phylum Pseudomonadota; class Alphaproteobacteria; order Rhizobiales; family Hyphomicrobiaceae. The sequence continues at coordinate 2,734 of JANOJW010000702.1, forward strand.
AGGAAGTTCGACATGTTGATGCCGGCGCGCAGCACGCCCGTCGGCGTGAGCTGGGCCTTCACTTCGGCGGAAGGTGCGGGGGCTGTGGTCATTGGTGTGGTCCTATCGAGCGAGTAGCGTCAGGGAAAAATCCAGTATCGCCTCAGTTCTGCGCCGCCAATCCAGAGAGGTCAACGCCATCTCGCATCACCGGCGAGCCCGAAGCTTTTTGACCCTGTGCGGTCGGACGACAACCTATCGGTTGTCATCCCCGGGCTTGTCCCGAGGACCCATTTCTCAGCGTGCTCAAGACGAAGAATTCGTGCGCGCAGGTAGCCGAGCATGCCTGAAATTGAGTGGGATCGCGGCATCAAGGTGATCGACCGTCGTACTTGGAGTTTGCTGCACCATGGGTCCTCGGGACAAGCCCGAGGATGACAAACGCGAGGTTCGTCGTGACGAAGCCCATGGCCCCAAGTAGCCGTTTCTGCTCTTCAAGGCCGCATCGCGAAACTCCTTGGCCCCGGCGTGCGTAGCGGCTCGGCGAGGCGTGCGAACTCGCACAGCAGCGGCCGCGTCTCGCGCGGGTCGATGATCTCCTCGATGCCGAAGGCTTCCGCCGAGCGGAACGGCGATTTCAGCGCCATCAATCGCTGCTCGATCTCGGCCATCTTGGCGGCGCGGTCGGGTGCCGCGTCCAACTCGGCGCGGTAGGCGGCTTCGATCCCGCCCTCCAGCGGCAGCGAGCCCCACTGCGCGGACAGCCACGCATAGCGGATCGACAGGCGACCGGCCGGCACGTGGGCTGCACCCGCCACGCCGAACACGTTCCTCGTAATGATCGTGCACCACGGCACCGTCGACTGGTTGATCGCTGCCATCGCGCGCACGCCAAAGCGGATTGTCGCCGCCTTCTCGGCCTCGAGCCCGATCATGAAGCCCGGGCAGTCGCACAGATAGACGACGGGCATGTGGAACGTTTCGGCGAGATCGACGAAGCGGATCACCTTCGAGCAGGCATCCGCCGTCCACGCACCCATGACGTGGAACGGATCTGACGCCAGCACCGCGACGGGCAGGCCTTCGAGGCGCGCAAAGCCCGTGATGCACGGCCGGCCGAAATGGCGCGTGATCTCGGTGAACGAGCCTTGGTCGAACACGTCCTCGATGACGTTGCGCATCTTGTAGGGCTGGTTGCGGTTGCGCGGCACGATCGAGAACAGCCGCTCCTCGCGGCGGCCAGCCGAGTCATAGCAGGCCTGGCGCTCGGCCAGGGAATAGGTGGAACTCGGCAGATACGACAGGAATTTTCGCGCGGCCATGAAGGCCTGCTCCTCGGTATCGACGGCGTCGTCGATGGCCCCGCAGCCGCACTGGATCTCCCAGCCGCCGAGCTTCTGCTTGTCGAGGTCGCGCTTGGCGCCGATGCGGGCGACCACCGGCGGCCCGGCGACGAACATCGCCGAGGTCTTCTTGGTCATCACCGAGTAGTGGCTGCCCGACACGTACGCCGCGCCCAGGCCGGCGACGGAGCCGAGCCCCAGCGCCACCACCGGCACGATCCCCATGTTGTCGGCCAGGTACTTGTAGCGTTCCCAGTGGCCGTCGAGTCCACCCGGCAGGTTGGTGTAGCCGCGCGTCTCGGTAGTCTTGACGGAGCCGCCGCCGCCCGAACCTTCGATGATGCGGATGATCGGCAGCCGCAATTCCTGCGCCATGCGCTCGGCGTGGATGGCCTTTTCGGGGATCGTCGCATCGGCCGAGCCGCCGCGCACGGTGAAGTCGTCGCCCGAGACGATCACCGGCCGGCCGTCGATCATGGCGCGACCCGAGATCCGGTTCGACGGCGTGAAGCCCGTGAGCTTGCCGTGCTCGTCGTAGGTGCCCTTGCCGGTGATGGCGCCGATCTCGCGGAAGGTGTCGGGGTCGACGAGACCGTCGATGCGCTCCCGGATGGTGAGGCGGCCGCCGGCGTGCTGGCGGGCGACCTTGTCGGGGCCGCCCATCTCACGCGCCAGCCGCTCGCGCATGTGCAATTCGTCGAGCTCGGGTTGCCAGTTCTTGGGCAGGGCCTGCACGGGCTCGACTGGAGGCTCGACCCGCTCCATCGGCCGGGCTGGCTCCTTGGGCAGGGATTGTCCGCCGCCGATTCCGTCGTCATTCGCCATGATGGCGGTCCCTCGCGTAGCCCGTCTCGTCTGAGGCCGCAGCTTAGCACCAGCACGACGACGAGCGGTAGCGGGGATGCCGGAGGGGCTGAATGCGTGGTTCGGTGCCTGGCTTCAGCTGCAGGAGCCGGCGATCCCAGCGAGGATCGTGACGACGCCGCGCACGATCAGGGCGCCGGCCTCGATCGTCAACTCGACGGCCAGCCACAGGCCATCGGCGGCATACTCCCACCAGCGGGTCCGCTGCTCCTCGCGCTGCGGCTCGTCGGCGTCGGGTGTCGGATGATCGGTCATGCTCGGCTCTCCTTCAGTGCCGAGCCTGCGTGCCGCGTTGGGGATTTCCGTGGCGGCATTTACCCCCACACACCGTTGTGATGGGATTTGACCGGCAGCTCGCGGAGACGGTTAACTGGCGTCCCCAGCTCAACCGACGGACAAGCCGCCCATGCGCATCACCAAGGTCTCCGCCATTCCGATGTCGGCGCACGTGCCGCCCGAGCGGCGCCACCGCACCGACCTCGGCACCAAGGTCAAGAGCGACGCCACGCTGATCCTGGTCGAGACCGACAAGGGGCTCACCGGTATGGGCGCGGCACTGGGCTCACCCCCCGTGGTCAAGGCGATCGTCGAGCACGAACTGGCCGGCGACTGCATCGGCGAGGACCCGATGTTCTCCGAGCGCATCTACGAGAAGATGTACAACGGCTCGCGCTGGCAGCCGGCGTTGGAGCGCGGCGTCACCCAGGCCGACGAGAGCCGAAGGCGGGGCATGGCGATGGAGGCGATCGCCGGCGTCGACATCGCGGTGTGGGACGTCAAGGCGCAGGCGCTCGGCATCCCGCTCTATCAGGCGATGGGGGCGGTGCGAACATCCGTGCGCGGCTATGCGTCGGGCGGCTGGGCGCCGGGCGAGGAGGCGGAGGCCGAACTCGGCGGCTACGCGGCGAAGGGCTTCACGGCGGCCAAGATGCGCGTCGTCGGGCGCGATGGGTTCTCGATCGAGACGTGCGTGCGACGGGTGGCTGCGGCGCGGCGCGGCATCGGCCCGGGCGTCGAGCTGATGATCGACGCGCACGGGTCGCTGGAAGTCGCTGTCGCGATCAAGCTCGCCAAGGCGCTGGAAGGCTACGACATCGCCTGGTTCGAGGAGCCAGTGACCCCCGACGACCACTGGGGCCAAGCCGAGGTGCGGCGCAACACGACGATCCCGATCGCATCGGGCGAACGCGAGTTCACGCGCTTCGACTTCCAGGATCTGCTCGAGAAGCGCGCGCTCGATATCGCGCAACCCGATGTGGCGCGGGCGGGCGGCATGACCGAGATCCGGCGTATCGCCGCGCTGACCTCGACGCACGGCGTGCGGCTGGCGCCCCACGCCTGGGGCAGCGCGGTGCTGTTTGCGGCCTCCATGCATGTCGCGATGTCGGCGCCGAACTGCCACATCCTCGAGGTGACGCAAGGGTACATGCCGATGATGTGGGAGCTGTTCAACGAGCCCTTCGACATCCGCCCCGACGGCACCGTGCATGCGCCCGACCGCCCGGGCCTGGGCTTCACGCTGCGCCGGGACGTGTTCGACAAATTCCGCTACATGCCAGGCCCCGAGTTCGAGTTCTGAGCGGTCGGTCTGGCCGACTTGACGCGAACATCCAAAACCGCCCGTCACACCTCGACGCCATGGGCCATTGAACGAATCCGGCGCAGCCTCTCGTTTGTCATCCTCGGGCTTGTCCCGAG
>JANOJW010000703.1:0-11247 GCA_031418955.1 Hyphomicrobiales bacterium
AACGTGACGAGATCATTGCCCTCCTTGTCGGTGGCTACGTTGCCGTCCTTGTCCATGAACACCGATGCAAGGTAGTAGCCAGAGGGCGAGGGCTGCGTCTTGGCCTGGACCTTCACGGCCTCGACCATGCTTAAGGCGAAGTCGACGAACCAGCGCGTGGCCGTGAGCACGTCGTTCGGTACCCAGCGCCCACCCTGCACAGATGGGTCGAGATTGACGGACGGGTCGAGATTGACCGTGGGGGCTTCGCGGCCCTTGGTGGCTGCCATCGTGTGTCTCACGGCTCGACGCACGCACAGACCATTGTTCCGACTGCCCTTCTGTGATCTGCTTCGGGTGCCCGTGTCGAGGGGGGTTTGAACACGTCAGTCGCTACTCGGTCGCTACCAGAACATAGGAAGCGCCCGAGTTTACTGGCTTTGTCCGCAGCACTCGACATCATGATCGCATGGATCGACCCGAGGATCCGATATCAATGACCGCTACGCAGATGGAGCCCTCAAGCCCGTCCACCCAGCCGCCGCAGCCGGTCGTGCCGCCCGCGCCACCCTCCAGACTGCAGCGGACGGGCGCTTGGCTCGTCAACTTCGCGCGGCGGTCGCCGATGTCGGCGTTCTGGGGCGTCATCGTCGTTCTCATCCTCCTGATGGCGCTGTTTGCCGATGTCATCGCGCCGCACCCGCCGCTGAAGGCGAACTTCAAGGCGATGACCAAGCCGCCGGGTGAGTTCCACGTCTTTGGCACCGATCAGGTCGGACGCGACACGCTCTCCCGCGTCATTCACGGCAGCCGCACGTCACTGCTGGTCGCGTTCGCCGCCGTGCTGCTCGGGACCACGCTTGGCTCGGTCTGGGGTCTGATGTCGGGGTTTTTCGGGGGGCGCTTCGACATCATCAGCCAGCGGTTGATGGAGTTCATGCAGTCGTTCCCGGACCTGATCCTGGCGATGGCGATCGCCATGGCGCTCGGGGCGGGCGTCGGGACGGTGATCGTCGCCATCGCCATCACACGTATTCCGTTCGGCGGGCGGGTGATCCGCTCCGTGGTGCTGTCGCTGAAGGAGATGCAGTACGTGGAGGCGGCGCGCGGGCTCGGTGCGTCCAACACGCGGCTTATGTTCCGGCACATCCTGCCGCAGTGCATCGCGCCGTACCTGATCTTGGCGACGACGCATCTGGGCGTCGCCATCATCATCGAGGCGGCGCTCGGGTTCCTCGGTGTCGGCATTCCGCCGCCGACGCCGACCTGGGGCAACATGCTGTCGGATGCGCTCAACTCGGGCCTGGTGCCGCCGTGGTGGCTCGTATTCTTTCCCGGCATGGCGATCACTGTCACGGTGCTCGCGTTCAATCTGCTCGGCGACGGCATCCGCGACCAGCTCGATCCGCGGCTGCGGCGGGCGGTCTAGTTCTGACTATCCTTTGGGCGTGCGGCAACTCTCATATGCTCGCATCGTCGAGGGCGTGGAGCGTCGTGAAGCGAACGGTGATGAATCCTCAACGCCTTGCTCACTACAAATTCAATCCATCGCGATAAACTCGTCCGCTCAAGTCATACCAACCTCGTGCGGGAGGTCGCCTTGCCCATCATCGCCGTTGTCCATCTGCTGATCGCGATCACGCTCGGCGTGCATGCCGTGAAGACGGGCCGCGCCAACTATTGGCTGTTCATCCTGTTGATGATGCCGCTGGTCGGCTCGATCGCTTACATCGCCATCGAGTTGCTGCCGGAGTGGGCGCAGACGCGGCGGGCCCGCAAGATCGCCAGCGATATCGGCACGCTGGTCGCGCCTGATCGCGAGTTTCGCCGACGGCAGGAGCATGCGGGCCTCGTCGATTCGGTCGACGCCAAGTTACAGCTCGCCGACGAATGCGAGCGCAAAGGCATGTGGGAGGATGCGCTGGCGCTCTACAAGGCGGCGGCCACCGGCGTCTACGTCGACGACGAGAAGGTGCTGACGGGTCTTGCCCGTGTCGGTCTGGAGCTGGGCCAGCTCGATGCGGTAGAAGTAGCACTCGAGCGGTTCCAAGCGGCGCATCCGAAGGCGCGCAATGCAACGGCGCATCTGCTCTTTGCACGGCTACAAGAGGCGCAGGGCAAGCTCGACGAGGCGGCCGGAGAGTACGCGGCCGTGTCGCGCTACTTCGTCGGGCTGGAGGTGCGGACGCGGCAAGGCCTTTTGCTGCTGAGGCGGGGCGAGCCGCAGAAGGCCAAAGCGCTGTTCGAGGAGGTCGTGCGTGCCGCGAAGGCGCGGAGCATCGTGCTGACCGACGAGGATCACGCCTGGCTCAAGGTCGCGAAGGCGAATTGCTGATCTGCAATGGCGTGTGAGCCGCCGCACAGCGCAATGGCGCATCCTAGGGCATAGTTGATCTCAACGGAGCCGACCTTGGGAGCGCGCGAGCCGCCGCCTCCGGCTCCCCATGATCAAGTAAACTGGGGCTGAGGAGAGCCGACGCGCCGTCCGAAGCGAGCCATCGCCCCGACTTCTCTGCAGTGCGCCTCATGCAACCTTTGCGGCACTGCCTCGCGCATCGTAGTTGAGCACCGGGGCGAGCCAGCGCTCGGCCTCCCCCACCGACCAGCCCTTGCGCTTCGCGTAGTCCTCGACCTGATCGCGCTCGATGCGGCCGACGCCGAAGTAGTGGCTGTCGGGATGTGATAAATAGAGCCCCGACACCGACGAGCCCGGCCACATGGCGTAGCTCTCGGTGAGCGCGATGCCCGCCGCCTTCTCGACGTCCATCAGGTTCCACAGCGTCGCCTTCTCGGTGTGATCGGGCTGTGCCGGATAGCCGGGCGCCGGGCGGATGCCGACGTACTTCTCGGCGATCAGCTCGTCGCTGGTCAGCCGCTCGCCTTTGATGTAGCCCCAGAACTCCTTGCGGACGCGCTCGTGCATGCGCTCGGCGAAGGCTTCGGCGAAACGATCGCACAGCGCCTTCATCATGATGCGCCCGTAGTCGTCGGTCGTCTTGAAGTATTTCTCAAGAGCCGCGCCCTCGCCGATGCCTGCGGTGACGGCGAAGCCGCCGACGTAGTCGGCGACGCCCGTCTGCTTCGGGGCGATGAAGTCAGCGAGCGCGGTGTGGGCGCGGTCGCGGCCGGCATCGCGCGCGATCTGCTGGCGTAAAGTGTGCAACGACACGAGGCGCTGCTTGCGCGTGTCGTCGCTGTAAACCTCGATGTCGTCGCCGACGCTGTTGGCTGGCCAGAAACCGATCACGGCGCGCGCCTCGACCCACTTACCCTCGATCATGCGGGCGAGCATGGCCTCGGCGTCCTTGAACAGGCGCTTGGCCTCGGCACCGACCTTGTTGTCCTCGAGGATCCTGGGATAGCGGCCGGCAAGCTCCCAGGTCTGGAAAAAGGGTGTCCAATCGATGTAGCGGGCAAGCTCGGCCAGATCATAGGTGGCGAAGGATTTCGCGCCGAAGAACTCGGGTTTGCGGACGCGGGTTTTCTTCCAGTCGATCTTGAAGCGGTTGTCGCGCGCCTCGGCAAGCGTGATGCGCCGCTTGTTGGTCTCGGCTTTGAGGTAATTGTCGCGCGCCTTGGCGTACTCGGCCTTGATGTTGGCGACGTAAGCCGGCCTGTCGGTTTCCGAGAGCAGGCTCGAGACCACGCCGACGGCGCGGCTCGCATCCGTCACGTAGATGGCCTGCCCCTTGGTGTAGTTAGGGCTGATCTTGACGGCGGTGTGCACCCGGCTGGTGGTTGCGCCGCCAATCAGCAGCGGCACGTCGAAGCCCTGACGTTCCATCTCGGCGGCGACGAAGCACATCTCGTCGAGCGAGGGCGTGATGAGGCCCGACAAACCGATGATGTCGGCCTTTTCCTTCTTGGCGGTGTCGAGGATCTTCTGCGCCGACACCATGACGCCGAGGTCGATCACCTCGTAGTTGTTGCACTGGAGCACGACGCCGACGATATTCTTGCCGATGTCGTGCACGTCGCCCTTCACGGTCGCCATGATGATCTTGCCGGCGGCTGGCATCTCGGTGAGGCCCGAGGCGCGCTTCTCGGCCTCGAGATAGGGCTGCAGGTAGGCCACCGCCTGCTTCATCACGCGCGCGGATTTCACCACCTGCGGCAGGAACATTTTGCCGGCGCCGAACAGGTCGCCGACCACGTTCATGCCGGACATCAGCGGACCCTCGATGACGTGCAGCGGTTTGGCGGCCTTGGCGCGCGCCTCCTCGGTGTCGACCTCGATGAAGTCGGTGATGCCGAGCACGAGTGCGTGCTCGAGACGCTTCTCGACGGGCTGATCGCGCCAGGCGAGATCGACCTTCTTCTCCACGCCCTTCTCGCCCTTGAAACGCGGGGCGGCCTCGAGAAGGCGGTCGGTGCCGTCGGGGCGGCGATTGAGGATCACGTCCTCGCACAGGTCGCGCAGGTCCTTTGGAATGTCGTCGTAGACGGTGAGCTGGCCGGCGTTGACGATGCCCATGTCCATGCCCGCCTTGATGGCGTGGTAGAGGAACACGGAGTGCATCGCCTCGCGCACCGGCTCGTTACCGCGGAACGAGAACGACAGGTTGGAGACGCCGCCCGAGATGTGCACCAGCGGGAAGCGGCGCTTGATCTCGCGGGTCGCCTCGATGAAATCGACGCCGTAATTGTTGTGCTCCTCGATGCCGGTCGCGACGGCAAAGATGTTGGGGTCGAAGATGATGTCCTCAGGGGGAAAGCCGATCGTCTCGGTGAGCAGTTTATAAGCGCGTGTGCAGATCTCGATCTTGCGCGCGGCGGTATCGGCCTGGCCGGTCTCGTCGAAGGCCATGACGACGACGGCTGCGCCGTAGCGCAGGCATTTCATGGCCTGCTCGAGGAACTGCGCCTCGCCCTCCTTCATGGAGATCGAATTGACGATCGGTTTGCCTTGCACGCACTTCAGGCCCGCCTCGATGACGGTCCACTTAGAGCTGTCGATCATGATCGGCACGCGGGAGATGTCGGGCTCCGAGGCGATCATGTTGAGGAACGTGGCCATGGCCTTCTCGCTGTCGAGCAGGCCCTCGTCCAGGTTGACGTCGATGATCTGGGCGCCGTTCTCGACCTGGCGGCGCGCGTCGGCGAGCGCTGCCTGATAGTCGTTGGCCTCGATCAGCTTGCGGAATTTCGCCGAGCCCGTGACGTTGGTGCGCTCGCCGACGTTGATGAAGGAGCTTGCGGCGCTGCGCGGGGCGGCATCGCCGGACGGCTGGGCGACGGGGGAGGTGGTGGTGGTGGTGGTGGTGGACATTTATCGATCCCGATGCGAATGCGGCGTGTACATGGCGGTCATTTGCTTCGACTCAATATCGCTTTCAAAACGTCACCCCACGACGCATAGATGGATACGCCAATAATGATCGCCAGCAACATCGCAAACATGCCCACCACAAAGAAAAACAGCCCTCGGTAGTAGACATGGCCCGCAAGCGTCTTTGTTTGCCGATCGAAACGATCGAGTGGCCGCAATGCGCGCTTCTTATATCTCTCGATTTCGGCTACCGAGGATGGTTCTAGCCCCAGGGTCACAGCAACTTCCGTCGCGCCTCCTGCAGCGCGAGTCACAACGCTCCGAATGCTACGCGATATTGGCGGTCCCAATGCGACGGTAAGAAAATTCATCGCCTCGCGTGTTGCCACATATTTTCCCACCAGGAGGAGTGTAATGGTCGCTGCAAATGCAACGCTTCCGCGCCAGAATGAAAGCTGGACGGAAGCATGACAACTCCGCGGTAGGCCTCTTCGAATCTCGGTTTCAATTGCTTCAGATAAAATGTCCTTGTGCCGATCCAAGAAACCCGTCAACGCTGCATCAACTGGCGCTTCAGAGTATTGGTCATCGCTGCCTTCTGTGCTGACATGGAGGTCATGGATCGAAAGCTCACCGCGACCGAGACCCAATTCTGGGATCATGCCCCGATGCCGTTCGACACGCACATATCCACGCTCGAAACGTGAAGCGAGACTCCCCTGAGTATTCGGGTTGTGCTCGACCGAAATGCTGCCCTTATAGACAAGTGTGAAGCTCGTCATTGGATTCCATTTCACTAAAATGTCCGCGCCGACACTTCACCTACTGTTCAAGTCCATGCGCAGATGCTTCAGTGGTCGAACGGCAGCAATTTTTTCAAAGTCGCGGTCGTTGTGGAGCAATGTCAGCTTGTGCTCCAGAGCCACCACAGCAATACAGCAGTCAAACGTGCTGCGAACGGTCTCGCCAGCGCGCCTCAATTCGAAGTAGATGCGCGCAGCCTCCGTCCACCCGAGATGACTGATCTCGCGATACTCCTGATCGTCCAAGAACTCCAATGTGCGGGTCCATTCCGTGGCATCCCGGCAGCCCTGGAGAAGCTCAGCCCGTGTGAACTGGCAAAAGACGTGTTCTTCGCCCGCCATTGCGGCCTGCACGCGCCGAGAGACGGCGCCGGTTGTGTCGCGATAGACCGGAATCCAGAGCGATGTATCAATCAGCAGCATCGCCGGCTCGCATCGCCTTGTAATCATAGTCGTCTCTCAGACGAACCTCGCCGACCAGATCGAACATGCTCTTGCGCTTTCGAACGGCCCGATGCTCAGCCACGTAGCTCTTAACCGCACGCTCGATAGCCTCGCGTTCGCTGGCGGCGCCGGTGATATCCATGGCGTCCCGAACCAAGTCATCGCTCAACTCGATCGTCTTCTCCATTCCACCCTCCTGCGGGTCAACTTCACTCAGGTTCTTAACACAATATTCTCAGCATGACACACCTCACCCCGCCACGAACGGCTCGAGGCCGGAGAGGCGCATCCTCGGCGCGATCTGCGGCACCCGGCGCGGCTGGTGGCGAAGCACGTGGTCGGCGACGTGCTTGATGTGGTCAGGCGTCGAGCCGCAGCAGCCGCCGACGATGTTGACGAGGCCGTCCTTCGCCCACGGCTCGATCTGGCAGGCCATGTCGTGGGGGGTCTCGTCGTACTCGCCCATGGCGTTGGGCAGGCCGGCGTTCGGGTAGGCCGAGACCAGCGTGTCGGCGACGCCGGAAATCTCGGCGATGTAGGGGCGCATCAATTCGGCGCCGAGCGCGCAGTTGAGGCCGATCGAGAACGGGCGCAGGTGGCGCATCGAGTACCAGAAGGCGGTCGCCGTCTGGCCCGACAGCGTGCGCCCCGAAAGGTCGGTGATGGTGCCGGAGATCATGATCGGCAGCGTCACGCCCATCTCGTCGTAAGCCTCGAGGGTGGCGACGCCGGCGGCCTTGGCGTTGAGCGTGTCGAAGATGGTCTCGATCAGGATGATGTCGGAGCCGCCCTGGATCAGGGCTTTCACCTGCGACCTGTAAGCGGCGCGCAGCTCGTCGAAGGAGACGTTGCGGTAACCGGGATTGTTGACGTCGGGCGAGATCGAGGCGGTGCGGTTGGTCGGGCCGACGGCGCCGGCGACGAAGCGCGGGCGGGACGGGTCCTTCTTCTCGGCGGCGTCGCAAGCTGCGCGTGCGAGCCTCGCTGCCTCGACGTTGATCTCGTCGGACAGCTCTTCCATGCCGTAGTCGGCCATGGAGATGACCTGGGCGTTGAAGGTGTTGGTCTCCAGGATGTCGGCGCCGGCTTCGAGATACTGCGCGTGGATGTCCTGGATGATCTTCGGCTGGGTGAGCACCAGGAGATCGTTGTTGCCCTTGACGTCGCGGTGCCAGTCCTTGAAGCGGGTGCCGCGATAGCCGTCCTCGTCGAGCTTGTGGCGCTGGATCATGGTGCCCATGGCGCCGTCGATGATGAGGATGCGTTCGCGTGCGGCGGCGGCGAGCGCTTCGGCGCGAGCGGCGTGGTCGATGCGGGACTTCACGGTTTTGGCCATGATGGCCTCCTTGGAGGTAATGCGCACGGAGTTCGTGGTTGTCGGGTTACGGGCGCCAAGTGCAGTGCGCCCTAACCCAACCTACGTCTTGACCTTGGGGCGCAGGCCCAGCAGGTGGCAGATGGCGTAGACGAGGTCGGCGCGGTTCAGCGTGTAGAAGTGGAACTGCCGCACGCCCGCGTCGACGAGCTGCAGCACCTGCTCGGCAGCAACAGCGGCGGCAACGAGGTGCGAGGTCTGCTGGTCGTCATCGAGACCCTCGAAGCGGCGTGCCAGCCAGGCCGGAATGGTGGTGCCAGTCTTGCCGGCGAAACCCGAGACCTGCTTGAAGTTGTGCAGCGGCACGACGCCCGGCACGATCGGGCACCAGATGCCGGCCGCCCGCGCGCGCTCGAGGAAGCGGAAGTAGTGCGCATTGTCGAAGCAGAACTGCGTGATGATGCGGTCCGCGCCGGCATCGACCTTGCCTTTCAAGTGAGCGATGTCGGCCTCGAACGACGGGCTCTCGGGGTGCTTCTCGGGATAACCGCCGACCGAGACCTCGAAGTTGCCGATCTTCTTGATGCCCCGGATCAGGTCGGCGGTGAGGTCGTAGCCGCCTGGATGAGCTTCGTACCTGGTGCCGACGCCGGTCGGGGGATCGCCGCGGAGCGCCACGATGTGGCGGATGCCGGCCGCGTGATAGCCGCGCACGACGTCATCGACCTCGGCCTTGGTGGCATTGACGCAGGTGAGGTGGGCGGCGGGCTTCAGGCTCGTCTCCTTGACGATGCGCGCCACCGTGTTGTGCGTGCGCTCACGGGTCGAGCCGCCGGCGCCGTAGGTCACCGACACGAACGATGGACCGAGCGGCTCGAGGCGGCGAATCGCGGTCCACAACGCCTCCTCCATTTTCTCGGTTTTGGGCGGGAAGAACTCGAACGATACCTCGATGTCGCCGGCACCGACGAGGCGGCTGCCGCGCTGCTGGGGTTGATCGACCATGTCAGGCCTCCACTTTACGTCGTGATTGAAGTGTCGTGGCCGCCGTCCCGGGGGTGCCGGGCTTGACGGCGGTCCACACGATGACTGTGAGCTTGCCGTCGGCGTCGACGCCGGCGGGTGCGAGGCTCTGGGAGGTGACGGCATCGAGGCCCGCCTCCGCCAGCCAGGCGCCGATCTGCTCGCCCGAGAAACCGAGGCGCTCGTGGGCGTGCTGCTCGCGCAGGAACTCCATCTTGTGGGGCGCGAAATCGACGATCACCAGCCGGCCGCCGCCGCCAAGAATGCGGGCTGCTTCGCGCAGCGCCGGCAGCGGGTCGGCCAGGAAGTGCAGTACCTGGTGGATGATCACCACGTCGGCGATGCCGTCGGCGAGCGCGACGTCGTAGAGGTCGCCGTGCCGTAAGCCCACCGCGCCGAGGCCTGCCTGCTCGAGGCGGCCGCGGGCGTAGGCGAGCATCGAATGATTGATGTCGAAACCGATCGCGCGCTCGGCCCGGCCCGCGAACAGCTCGAGCATGCGACCGGTGCCGGTCCCTAAGTCGACGAGCAGGCGACAACGATCCGTGCCGATAGCTGCGACCAGTGCGGCCTCGACCTCGGTCTCGTCGACGTGGAACGCGCGAATGCGATCCCATTGCGCGGCATGGTCCCGGAAGTAGGCTTGTGCGGCGGCTTCGCGCTCGCGCTTGACGGTCTCGGCGCGCTTGCGATCACGCTCGAAGGCCGGGTCGGCAGGGTTGACCGCATCGAGCAAGCCGCGGACCAGCGTGCCTGACGCGCCGCGGTCGACGAGTTGGAAATAGGCCCAGCTGCCGTCGGCGATGCGCTCGATCAGGCCGGCCTCGCTCATCAGCTTCAGGTGACGGGAGATGCGCGGCTGGCTCTGGCCCAGGATCCGGGTCAGGTCCTTGACGTTCAGCTCGCCCTCGGCAAGTAGCACGAGCAACCGGAGCCTCGTCGGCTCGGCGGCCGCCTTGAGCATCGCCACGACTGAACGCTGATCGAGCACTTCCGAGGTCTCCACGCGAGTGCCGCGATAAATATAAAGATATCTTTATATGTCAAGTGGCGTTCTCACGGGTGAGCACGAGCTACCGTGAGACGAGGCACCCAGCGGTTTCGAGCGCGGCTGGCCTGGACCTGACCGCACTGGCAGCATGGAATGCCCCGCAATCGCGTTTGGCAGGCCTCTGGCAGCGATTCAGTCACCGCTGGCAAGCGGGGTAGCGGGTGATCCAGACTCGCTGCCAGCAGGCAAGCATATGAGTTAACTACGTTTTAGGGCGAACACGGTAAACGGCGTGGCCATTTCGGCTGTACCGATGGTTAAGCTCTCGGAAACCAATCCTGTTTACCGTCGCGACCTCAGACATTCCGGGTCGGGACGAGTGGTATGGCGAAGGTTCAGTTCGATCAGATTGCTCCACAGGCGGATTTCCAGGCGCTGCCCATCAGGTTCACCGGCACCGCATCGCGGTCGGCGGCGATCGCCCGGTTGCTGCTGCTGGTGCCGGCCATGGCCGTGCTGATCGTGCCGGTGACGCTGGTCATCGCGCATGCGTCGGACGCGTCCGGCACGCCGCTGTCGGCGCTGTCCGAGCGGCCGCTGTCGGTTGCCCAGATCGTTGTCGGTGTCGCGGTGTGGTGCGCGCTGTTCCTACTGCCGGTGCGCAACATCGTGATGCGGCTCGGCGCGCGCCGCACGGTCACCATCGCGGACGGCACTGTCGCGGTTTGCGACACGTCGCCGTTCGGCTCGACGTCGTGGAGCGCCCCGCTCGCTACCTATTGCGGCATTGCGCACCACGTGCGAGCGAGCCTCTCGGGGCTGCGCCACGAGCTGATCCTGGTGCACGAGGATCCGGCGAAGAACGTGCTTGTCGCCGTCGCCGATCGCATTCCGCAATCGACGCTGGATCGGGCCAAGGCGCTGCTCGGTCTGCCCGAGGTGCCGGCGAAGGCGCTTTACGTTCGCGGTACGTGAGCGTCGCCTGCTGTGCGGTAATCGTCCATAAATCGGCCATCCCCACCCGTCAGCGACGTTCGCTCAGAATCGGGCTTGGAGGCGTCAGATGCGGGCGACAGTCATTCATACGGCGATGGTTGGGTTGATGATCGGCGCGGGCCTCGGCTCCACGTCGGCACAGCAGCCGTTTCCTGGGCTTCCACCTGCGGCCTTGCCGGTGCCCGGCGCCGTCGGCACCGACAAGCTGATCGACGTCAATGTCAGCTACAGCTTCAACATCCCGATCAAGTCCGATGATCCCGATGTGCAGCGGCAAACGCTCGAAAAGGCGCGGCAGATGATCTACGACATCGCCGCCAAGGAGTGCGCCATCATGCAGGCCGCGTTCGCCGCCACCTGCCGCATGGAGCGCATCAACGTGCAGAGCAACATCCAGCGCCAGATGCCGGGCGCAGAAGTCGCGCAC
>JANOJW010000704.1:0-2297 GCA_031418955.1 Hyphomicrobiales bacterium
TTTGATGATGCGCTTCAAGGCTCCGAGCGCGCCGTGATAATCCATCGGCACATTGTTGTTCATCAGCCGCGGCGCCATCTTGGTGATGTTGCCGTCGGCCTTCTCGCGCACCGACGCCGACCACGCCACGGGCTTGGGCCAGTCGCCGCCGATCCGCGACAGCATGACCCCGACGCACGAGGCGATGTCGCCGACGACGGGCGCCGCGATCTCGACATTGCTGTCCATCTCGGTCGGTGAGATGTCGACCTGAACGAACTTCTGCGTGCCCCGCTCCCCCCAAGTCTTGCCCTTGCCGTGGCTCAACAGCCAGTTCAACCGCGCGCCGATCAGCATCACGACGTCCGCTTCCTTCAGCACCATCGAGCGCGTGGCACCGGCGCACAGCGGATGCGTGTCGGGCAGCAGTCCCTTCGCCATGCTCATCGGCAGGAACGGGATGCCGGTCTTCTCGACGAGCGCGCGGATCTCGTCGTCGGCCTGCGCGTAGGACGCCCCCTTGCCGAGGATGATCAGCGGCTTCTTGGCGCTCCTGAGCAAGGCCAGCGCACGATCGACCGACTCGAGCGAGGGGATATGCCGGGGCGCCGCATCGAGCACCTTGACCAGCGACTGGGCGCCGGCTGCCGCCGCCATCGTCTGCGCGAAGAGTTTGGCTGGAAGATCGAGATAGACGCCGCCGGGCCGCCCTGAGACCGCGGCGCGGATAGCGCGTGCGATGCCGATGCCGATGTCGGCTGCGTGCAGCACGCGGAATGCAGCCTTGGCGACCGTCTTCGCCACGGAGAGCTGGTCCATCTCCTCGTAGTCGCCCTGCTGAAGGTCGACGACCTCGCGCTCCGACGAGCCCGAGATCAGGATCATCGGGAAGCAGTTGGTGGTCGCGTGCGCGAGCGCCGTCAGACCGTTGAGAAAGCCAGGCGCCGACACCGTGAGGCAGATGCCGGGCTTTTGCGTCAGGTAGCCGGCGATCGAGGCGGCATAGCCCGCGTGCTGCTCGTGCCGGAAGGCGATGACGCGCATGCCCTGCGCCTGCGCGAGGCGGCCCAGATCGGTGATCGGGATGCCCGGCACGCCGTAGATGGTGGTGATGCCGTTGAGCTTCAGCGCGTCGATGACGAGGTGGAAGCCATCGGTCAGGTTCTGGGTCTGGGCCGTTGTGTCGGACATCAGTGTTTCTCTCCCGTTCGTGGTGGGGTCAGCCCCTCGGGTCTGACCCCGTGTTCGGCCTGACTTGGTGTTGTGATCTGTATCGCTCAATCGAGCGCGACGAAGCGCTCGACATGATCGCGAAGCTTCAGCGTGTGCTCGCGCACCAGCCGCTCGGCGCGCTCGGTGTGGCGCGCCTCGAGCGCATTGACGATTTCCTTGTGGTCGACGATCGAGCGGCGCGCGCGATCCTGTTCGACGATGGTGCGCTGGCGAATCGCGCGGACGTGAAAGAACAGTTCATCGGTGATCTTGGTCAGCAGTGTCGACCGGCCGAGCCCGATAATGGCCTGATGGAAGCGGATGTTGGCGTCGGAGTACTCGCCCATCTTAGCCGCCACCTCGTCGGTCGAGAAGGCGTCGACGTGCTCGTGCAGGGCGGCGATCTCGGCGTCGCTCGCAGCTTGCGTCGCCAGCCGCGCCGCCATGCTCTCGAGCGCCGCCCACACCGTGATCATGTCCAGGATCTCGGTCTTCGTCTTCCTCACGATGAAGATGCCGCGGCGCGGCGCGATGCGGACGAGCCCCTCACTGTCGAGTTGCGCCAAGGCTTCCCGCAGCGGCGTGCGGCTGACGCCGAAGCGCAGCGACAGGTCGCGCTCGTCGAGCCGAAGCTCCGCCTCCGGCGCGTAGATGTTCATGTTGACGATGGCCGCCTTCAGCGCGCCGTAGGCCCGGCTCTTGAGGCTCTGGCTCTGGCTCTCGGCGATCGGCTGGATCTTGAGGACGCTATCCGACATCGACCGGTCCGGGCTCGCGCGACAACTGGTATACCATACACCAGATCCGCTACCTTTCAAGCGCCTGAAGCACTTGATCGCCAATTATTCCAATCGTGGCATGCCACGGAGATCAGAGGCATCCAGATAAGACGAAGGGCGGCCCGAAGGCCGCCCCAACCACTTTTCGTCGTGCGATCGATCAGGGCGGGTCAGTGCGCGGCTTCCGCTTTGCCGTGCCGGCCCTTGAGCAGCATGCCCATCAGCACGACAAAGGCTGCGCCAGCTGCCGCCGCTCCGTACTTGAGCATCGGAATGGCGACAAAACTGCCGGCCTCCTTTGGATTGGGTTGCAGCCAGGCCTTGGCG
>JANOJW010000705.1:0-1958 GCA_031418955.1 Hyphomicrobiales bacterium
CGTAGGTCTTCATCAGCTCCACGACGCCGGGATCGCTGACGACAAGCTCACCCGCAATCCAGCCCAGCAGCGCGGCACCTACCCACACAAGGATCGGCAGCTTCGTGAGCAACCACATCACCAGGGTTGCGCCAAAGATGATGAGCGGCATTGACGTGGCGAGGCCGATCAGGATCAGCGGCCAGTTCAGCACGCCGTCGATCTTGGCCGCTGCCGCCACGGCAACGACGTTGTCGAGGCTCATCACGAGATCGGCAATCGCGATGGTTCTGACGGCCCCCCAGATGTTGTCCGATTCCTTGATGTCTTTTTCCTCGCCATCCTCGACGACGAGTTTGATTGCGATCCAGAACAGCAGGAGGCTACCGATCAGCATCAACCACGGCCAGCTGAGCAGCTTTGCCGCCACCAACGTGAACGCAACGCGCATCACGATTGCGACGCCTGCGCCGAGCAGGATGCCCCATGTGCGCTGATGCGCCGGCAGGCCTCGACAGGCGAGCGCGATCACGACCGCATTGTCACCCGAAAGAATGAGATTGATCACCATGATCTGGCCGAGCGCTGACCAGAACTGCGCGGGTGCGGCGCCGCCCATCCAATCTATCCCCATCCAGGATTGGGCCTGGGCAATCACCATCAGCATCCGCGTTTCCCCGTTTCACAGGCGTCTGTTGCGCTCGCCCAACTTTCGAGCTTGGACGGACCACGATTAATCGGGCCCCGGCGCTCGCATCGATACGGTTAGCCGGTCGAGAATACGGGGCGCAAGCGAAACCGGACACGGCCCTGTCGCGACCAATTGCACGCCAAGTGTGCGGTGACTTGGCGCAGCTCCGATCGGAGAGGGTTGCTACTGGCGAGCGTCAAACGAATTGGCATATGGTATGCCACTATCAGATCCCGGTCAGCGGGACTCGAGCGGGATCGGAACCGTCATGGACACCCCAGCGAAAGTAGCAAAACCGCCGGCTGGCCGCCGCGGCACGCACCCGGGCGCCGGACGGCGGCAGGCGCCGCTGTTTCCGAAGGGTCGCGTGCTGCACCAGGGCGAGGTCGACGCTGTTCGCGCGCTGATCGGCCCACAGCCCTATGCCCGAGACCTGCTGATCGAGTACCTGCACAAGATCCAGGATGCCGAAAACTGTCTGCCAGCCTCGCACCTGCATGGACTTGCCGAGCTGATGCGCCTGCCGATGGCCGAGGTCTACGAGGTGGCGACGTTCTACGCCCACTTCGATGTCGTGGCCGACGGCGCACCCCGCCCCGCACCCGTGACGATCCGCGTCTGCGACAGTCTCTCGTGCATGCTGGCTGGTGCCGAGCGGCTGATCGAGGAACTCGAGGCCGAGGGCATCGCCGGCACCCGCGTCGTGCGCGCGCCGTGCATCGGCTCCTGTCACACCGCACCCGCCTGCGAGGTCGGCCACGCCCATGTCGACAACGCCACGTTCGCGATCGTGAAAGAGATGGCGGCCGCACGGCGCACACAGCCCGAGATCCCGCCCTATCACCCACTCGACGCCTACGCCGGCACCGGGGGTTACAGCGTGCTGCGGCAGTGCCTCGCCGGCGAGCGCCCTGCAGAGGCGATCATCAAGACGCTGTCGGACGGTGGCCTGCGCGGCCTCGGGGGCGCCGGCTTCCCGACCGGTCGCAAGTGGGGCCTCGTGCGTGCCGAGAAGGGGCCGCGCGTGATGGCCGTCAACGGTGATGAGGGCGAGCCCGGCACCTTCAAGGACCGCCATTATCTCGAGCGCAACCCGCACCAGTTCCTCGAAGGCATGCTGATCGGGGCGTGGGCCGTCGAGGCGACCGATGTCTACATCTACATGCGCGACGAGTATCCAGCCGTGATCGAGATCCTGCGCGCGGCAATCGACCGCGTCGAACACGAGGGCCTCAGCCGCCACACGCGCGTGCATCTGCGACGCGGGGCCGGCGCCTACATCTGCGGC
>JANOJW010000706.1:0-3634 GCA_031418955.1 Hyphomicrobiales bacterium
GGAGAGGGTCGGGGTGAGGGGCGGCAACATACTCAAACCGAGCAAGCGGCCGCCCCTCACCCTAACCCTCTCCCCATGCAAGCGCAGGGCATTGGGAGAGGGGAATCCTCTTTCTCACACCCGCATCGGCATCAGCACGTAGAGCGCGCGGTCGTCGTCGCCGTCGCGCACCATGGTCGGCGCGCCGGAGTCAGCCAGCATGAACAGCATGGTGTCGCTCTCGAGCTGGCTGGAGATATCCAGCAGATAGCGTGCGTTGAAGCCGATCTCGAGCTTGCCGTGGCCGTAGTCGATGCCGAGCTCCTCGGTGGCGCTGCCGCCGTCCGTGTTGGTGACGGACAGGACGAGCTTCTCGGGCTCGATGTTGAGCTTGACCGCGCGACCTTTCTCGCTGGCGATCGTAGACACGCGATCGACGGCCGCCTTGAACATGGCGTTCGAGACCTTCATCGCCTTGTCGTTGCCGGTCGGGATGACGCGCTGGTAGTCGGGGAAGCTGCCGTCGATCAGCTTCGAGGTCAGCGTGATGGTGCCGATCTCGAATCGGACTTTTGTCCCCGAGACGCCCACGGTCACCCCGCTCTGGGTATCCTCGAGCAGGCGGAACAGCTCGTGCACGGTCTTACGCGGCACGATCACACCCGGCATGCCGGCCGCACCCTTGGGCAGGTCGAGATCGAACTGCGCCAGCCGGTGGCCGTCGGTCGCCACACCGCGCAGCACGGTCGCAGCCCCACGCTGGGCTGGATGCACGTAGATGCCGTTCAGGTAGTAGCGCGTTTCCTCGGTCGAGATCGCAAAGCGCGTCTTCTCGATCAGCTGCTTCAGGTCCGAAGCCGCGACCTCGAAGGTATGCGTCATCTCGCCGGCGGCGAGGTCGGGGAAATCGTCGGCCGCAATCGTCTGAACGGCAAAGCGCGACGGGCCCGCCGTAATGGTCAGCCGCTCGCGCTCGGCGTCGCGGACAAGCTCGACCTCGGAGCCTTCGGGCAACTTGCGCACGATGTCGTGCAGCATGTGCGCTGGCACCGTGATGGCGCCGGGCTGGGCCACCTCGGCGGGCGCGGCTTCCACCACCTCGCGCTCCAGATCGGTGGCTTTCAGCTGCAAGGCGCTGCCCGAGGCGCGCAGCAGCACGTTCGAGAGGATCGGGATGGTCGTCCGGCGCTCGACGACGCTCGTGACGTGACCGAGGGCCCGCAACAGCTCGCTCCGCTCAATCACCAGCCGCATGGGAGTTCAGCCTTTCGTTCGCATTCCGTATCAGGCGGCACCGTAGGTGACGCCTCCGCCGCAGCCTTTGTGACCAGGGCTACGCTGCAGCAGACGCCATTTCCCGGAGAATCAGTTGCGCAGCGAACTTGACGCGATCAAGCTCATTTTGCAAGGGTTTCGGGTCCGTTCTCCGCATGGGCTTATGGGGCGTTACCTCCATGTCTACCGATCTGATCGGCGCTTGGCAGCGCGGCCAGCTCGAGGACAAACAGAGCCGCCGGGACTAGCACGGGGCGGGAGTTGCCTCCCGCCCCGTCGAAACCCGACAAACGCTATGCCCCAGCGGGCCTCACGTCGAGAGTTGCTTCTTCAGATCCTCGATCTCGTCCTTCAGGCGCGTGCTGCCGTTGATCTCGCCGTCGATCTTGCGGATCGCGTGCAGCACAGTCGTGTGATCGCGTCCGCCGAACCGGCGACCGATCTCGGGCAGCGAGCGCGAGGTCATCTGCTTGGCCAGGTACATGCCGATCTGGCGCGGCCACACCACCGAGCGATGGCGGCGCTGCGACAGGATATCGGCCCGCGACACGCCGAAGTGACGCGAGATGATGCGCAGGATATCCTCGATCTTGATGCGGCGCGGCTCGACGCCGCTGATCAGATCCCGCACGGTCGTCTCGACTAGGTCGCGCGTGATCGGCGTCTTCATATACTGCCACTGCGCATAGAGGCGGGTGATGGCGCCTTCGAGTTCGCGGCCGCTCTCGTTGAGCTTCTCGGCCAACAGTTCCACCACGTCGCGGGGGATCTCGAAGGACGGGTCGGCCGCGCGCTTCTCCTGGATGCGCTTCTCCAGGATCTTGACGCGCAGGTCGTAGTCGAAGCCCTGCACCTCGGTGACGAGCCCGCGCTGCAGACGCGAGCGCATGCGGTCGTTGAGGCGGGCGAGCTGCGAGGGCGCGCGCGCCGAGGCCACCACCAGCTGCCGCCCGCCGTCGAGCAGCATATTGATGATGTGATCGAATTCCTGCTCGGTCTTCTCGCCTTGCATGAACTCGAGGTCATCGATCAGCAGGATGTCGACGGTGCGAAACTGCTCCTTGAAGGCCATCGCGTCCTGCGACTTGATCGCATCGACGAACTGGAAGCGGAATCGCTCGGCCGTCAGGTACAGCACCTGGGCGTGCGGCGTGCGGCGCTTCACCTCCCAGGCGATGGCGTGCAGAAGGTGGGTCTTGCCGTGACCGACGCCCGAATGGATGAACAGCGGATTGAACCCGCGCTCGTCGGAAAACACGGTCTCGGCCACCTGTGTCGCGCCGGCATGCGCCATGCGGTTCGCCGGCCCGACGACGAAGGTCTCGAAGGTGTAGCGTGGATCGAGCGGCGAACCTTCGAGGCCCGCAACCCCCGTATAGGCTTTGCCACCTGCCGGCGCCCGGCCGCCCGGAACCCGCCGGCCATCGCCGATGCGCGGCGCATCCTCGATCGGACCGCGCGGCGGTTGCACCACCGGGGCACGGCCGCCGCCGGGCTGACGCAGCAGCACGTCGACCTTCTGGACGCCCTTGAATTCGAGGCCGGCCGCGCGCAGCATGGCCTCCGTGTAGTGGGTGGTGATCCAGTTCTGCAGGAACTTCACGGGCACCGACACCTTGAGCGTGCGCCCGTCGAAGGTCTGGAACTCCAAGGCGTTGAACCAGCTCGAATACACGTCGTCGCCGAGCTCGGCCTTCAGCGTCGCGCGGACCTTCTGGCCGAGCTTGCTGACGTCGAGGATGTCCTGAGTGGTCTGAATGGCCTGAGTGGTCTCGTCGCTGGGCGTCCGCACGCGCAGCGCATCGTCCGTTGCCGGCTCGAACGCCGACGTATGCAGCGAATCAAACAACGACTCGCCATCGATCTCTTTGCGATCAACCATGTATAGACCCCGCACTGATGTTGCCAAAGACACGGGTGCGCCCTCACGCTGTCCCGTTCCCGTCACCGCGAAATCCGCGGCCGCACGCACACTCCTGAGGCTTGACGCTTTTACACACCGCACTCGAGCGGCCCACGGCACTGAACCGCTCACTCCGCCCGACCGTTCAACCCTGCACCCACGGAAGTTCCTCGAACTTCCAGCCCGAGTGCGTGCCCCGATGGCGAACCGGATCGAGGGGACCCTCGAAGCCTTCTGCCGCGTTGTGGCACCGCCGGAACCCATGCACCGTCATCGCTTGCGCAGCCTGCCGGCTGCGTCCGCCTGAACGGCACAGAAAAAAGAGTTCCGTATCGTGATCGGCGCCGATACCCTGAAGCTGCTCGGCAAGCTCGGTCACGAACGCCGCGTTGATGCGGTTGTCCGGAAATCCAAGCCACTCGACCAGAACAGGTCGCCGTCCGAGAGTGGAGAGGTCCGGCAATCCGACGAATGCCC
>JANOJW010000707.1:0-10863 GCA_031418955.1 Hyphomicrobiales bacterium
CCGCGCGCCATGCCGAAGCGGTGTTCACCGCCCATATCGACAAGAGCACGGCGGTGGCGTTCTACCAGGACATCAAGGCGCGCACGGTCGCGTCCGGCCGCCGCCCCGATCATGGCGCTGATGCCGGGCAGCACGAGCAGCTGATCGGGGCGGCGGCCGGACGCGACCGTGCGCGCCTTGATGTCCTGGTAGAACGCCACCGCCGTGCTCTTGTCGATATGGGCGGTGAACACCGCTTCGGCATGGCGCGCGGCGAAGTCCCGTCCCGTGTCAGACGAGCCCGCCTGCACCAGCACCGGCCAGCCCTGCGGCGAGCGCGGCAGGTTGAGTGGACCCGCCACCTCGTAGGCCACACCCCGATGGTCTATCGCGCGCACTCGATCCTTGCGCATGTAGACGCCGCTGGCGCGGTCGTCGATCACCGCATCGTCGCTCCAGCTGTCCCAGAGCGCCTTCACGACCTGGACGAACTCCTCGCCCTTGTCGTAGCGCTCGGCGTGGCTGAGGCGGCCTGAGCCGAAGTTGCGGCTGCCGGCGATGCTGAAGGAGGTGACGATGTTCCAGCCCACGCGCCCGCGACTGATGTGATCGAGCGAGGCGAACTGGCGCGCGAGATTGAACGGCTCGGTGTGGCTCGTGGAGGCGGTGGCGATGAGGCCGATGCGGCTCGTGGCGTGGGCGACGGCCCCGAGCGTCGTCAGAGGCTCGAGCCAGAGACGGGCGGAGCTGTCCACATCGGGCGGCAGGTTCAACGTGTCGGCGAGGAAGATCGAGTCAAAGTGCGCGCTTTCCGCGATGCGCGCGCAGGAGATGGTGTGGTCGACATCGGTCAGCGCGCGCGGCGTGGAGCTTGGATGACGCCAGGCCGCCTCGTGATGGCCACGGCCGTAGATGAACAGGTTGAGGTGCAGGGGACGTTTCATGGGTTGGGCTCGAGATCTCAGGGCATTCGCTTCTGCGAAATTTCGTTCTCGACAACGATACATCGACGCAGCAGCGCTCGTCTCCCTTCCCCCTCGACGGGGGATCGGGGTCGAGTCTCGACGTCATTTGACCTGGGCGAGGATGCGCCGGGCGATGGTCATGCGGTGCACCTCGGAAGGTCCCTCGTAGATGCGCATGACGCGCGCGCGCTGAGCCAGCAGCTGTAGCGGCATTTCCTTGGTCATGCCCATGGCGCCGAACGCCTGCATGGAGTGGTCGACGATCTCGCCGGCCATCTCGGTGGTGAACACCTTCACCATCGAGGCGAGCTGGCGCACGTCTTCGCCGCGGTCGAGGCGGGCGGCGGCATCGTGCACCATCAGGCGGGCAGCGTGGATCTTGGTGGCGGCGTCGGCGATCCACCATTGGATCGACTGGCGGTCGGACAGCATGGCGCCGAAAGTTTTTCGCTGCTTGGCGTGCGCACACATCATGTCGAGCGCGCGACGGGACACACCGATAGCGCGCGCGCCGATCTCGAGGCGACGCACGTTGAGGCGCAGCTGCATCGGCGCGAAGCCCTGGCCGACCTCGCCGAGGATGGCGCTGGCAGGCACCGCTGCGTCCTCGAACACCAGCTCGTAGGTGCGATGGCCGCCGATCATCGGGATCTCGCGCGCGATCTCGAAGCCTTTCGTTCCGCGATCGACGATGAAGGCCGAGATGCCCTCGTGCCGCTGGCCCTGGCCGACGCGCGCCATGACGATCAGGAAATCTGCTTCCGGCACGCGGCTGACCCAGATCTTGCGGCCGTTGATCACCCACTGGTTGCCGACCATCTCGGCCCGGGTGGTCATGCCGGATGGGTCTGCACCGGCGCCGGGCTCGGAGATCGCCATGGCGCTCTTGGCCTCGCCGCGCGCGTAGGGCTCGAGATACATCTTCTTCTGCTCGGGCGTTGCGACGGCCTTGAGCAGGTGCAGGTTGGGGCTGTCGGGCGGCAGGATGAACGGCACGATCGTCCGCCACAGCTCCTCGAACACCGGCATCAGAGCGAGCACCGGCAAGTTGGCGCCGCCGAACTCCTCCGGCGCATCGAGCGCCCACAGGCCCAGTTCCTTGCAGCGGGCGAGCAGCGGCGCTTCCTCCTCGGCCGTGAGGGCTGGATGTCCGCCGGCGATCTCGCGCGCGATGATCTTCGGCTCGAGCGGCATCAGTTGACCGTCGACGAACTTCGCGACGAGGTCCTGCAGCATGCGATGCTCTTGCGCAAGTTCGCTCATCGGCGTGGGCTTTCGTGCGGGTCGGCGGGTCAGATGGGCGACAGTCGCCGATCGGTGGGACGCGAACAAGTGGTTGACGCGGCTGCGGTGAGGCTCATTTCGCGGTCAGGGACTCGAGGAACGCGACGAGATCGGACTGGTCGGTGGCGGAGAGCGAGGCCTTGCCGAGGAAACGCGCGGTGTCGGGTTGCAGCTTCGAGGGGTCGAGATCGGCGTAGTGGCGCACGGCGTCGGCAAGCGTGGGCTTGGCGCCGTTGTGCATGTAGGGGCCGGTCAGCGCCACGTTGCGTAACGGCGGCACGCGGAAGCGGCCGCGGTCGTGCTCCGCCGGTGCGCCGGGGAGCGCGCGGTTGGCGTGGCGGGTTTGGCCGTCGGCGTGCGGGCCGGCGCGCCTGAAGGGGCTTGAGATAAGTTTCTCGATACCGCCGTGGCGGCCATGGTCGGGTCGGCCTGCAGCTTGCGGCACGCCGGTGTCGTGGAAGCTGGTGTTGGTGAACAAGGGGCCCGCGTGGCAGGTGCTGCAGCCAGCCGTGCCCACGAACAGGATCAGGCCGCGGCGTGCTTTCTCGGGATAGCGCTCCATAACGGTGGCATCGTTGCGGGCGAGGGCATCGCGAAAGGCGTCGAACGGGGTCGGGCCGGTGGTGATGGTTTCCTGAAAGGCTGCGAGCGCCTTGCCGACGTTGGCGAGGATGCGCTCGGGTTTTTCGCGCCGGGGGACCTTTCCGAACACGCGGGTGTAGGTCTTTGCGTGCGATGGCGTCGCTGCAATGTGGTCGCGCACGTGCTCGGGGCTTGCCGCCATCTCGCGCGGGTCGAGGATCGGTCGGATCGACTGCATCCACAGCGAATCGGCGCCGCCATCCCAGCCAAACCACGTCATGTGGCGCAGATTGTAGAGCGCGGGCGTATTGCGATCGAGGCTGGCGGCGGCCGAGGCCTTGGCGCGACCGTCACCCCAGGCCAAGTCGGGCTTGTGACAGCGGGCGCAGGAGAGCGCGCCAAAGCGCGAGAGGCCGTCGTCGGAGAACAGGGCGCGACCGAAGGCGATTGCCGCAGGCTTGCCCGATACGCGGTTGGAGGGATCGGGCCGAGTGGTGAGCGGCCAGGGGCCGTGCGCAAGGATTTTTGCGCGCAGCTCCGGCGTGATGACGGCAGCTTGTGCCGGCGGGGTCACGAGCAGGAGGGCGAGGATCGTTGCCCAGAGGCAGCGTAGGCCCGTAGGTTGGGTTGAGCACTGCACTTGCGAAACCCAACGCAAAGCGGCATCCGGCGCTGTTGGGTTTCGCAAGCGCTCAACCCAACCTACGGCCCAAATGCTCACGACAGCGGCACGCCCTCGAGCGTGATGCGGTGCATGAGCCGGCGCTCGCCGTGATAGTCGTTGATGGCGAAGTGCCAGGTCGCGCGGTTGTCCCAGAACGCGATCGAGCCCGGCTTCCATTGGAAGCGGGTCTGGAACTCGGGGCGGCTCGCATGACCATAGAGGTAGTGTAGCAGCGGCCGGCTCTCGTCCGCCGTCCAGCCCTCGAAGTGGGTGGTGAAGCCCGGGTTGACGTAGAGCGTTTTCTTGCCGCTGTCGGGATGGCGGATGATCACCGGGTGCACGGCGTCTTGCGTGGCAGCCTCGGCATTGACGTAGGTGTCAGTCGTGCCCTTCTCGGTCGTCGCCTTGACGCCGAACACGTGCCGGCTCGAGTGCACGGCCTTCATGGTCTCGAGCGTACGCTTCAAGCCGTCGGACAGTGTGTCGTAGGCGAGGCTCATCGAGGCGAACATGGTGTCGCCGCCACGATCTGGAACCTCGCGCGCGAGCAGCACGGAGCCCAGCGCCGGGATCTGGTCGTAGGAGTGGTCGGTGTGCCAGCTGCCACCAATGTTCTTGGTCTGGCCGGGATCCTTCCTGACCTCCGCGATTTTCGGGTAGCCGGGTGCGGCCTTGAAGAAGCGGTTGATGTTGATCGGCGCGAAGTTCTCGGCGAACGCGATCTGCTGCTCGGGCGTGATGTCCTGGTCGCGGAAGAACACGACGCCTTCCTCGGCGAGCGCGGACTTGATCTGCGTGACGGTCCCAGCGTCGAGAGGGTTTGCGAGATCAATGCCGCGGACCTCGACACCGAGGGCGCCGGAGGCAGGGACCAAATCGAGGCGGGCGTTGCGCATGGCGGGCTCCGGGGGGGCAGGGTGTCGGCGCATGATGCGTCGGCGGGGGCGGGCGGGGCAATAGGGCGTCACACAATCCCACCTACGGCCGATTGGCCCTCAAGAAGGTGCGGAGATGGCGGACGGCGAGGGCCACGCGATCCTTCGGCTCCTTCCACGGAAAGAAGGTCATCTGCGCATTTGGCGCCAGCATCGCCGTCTCCTCGGCAATCGCATACGGGTGCGGCTCGGTATCGTCGGGCATGACGAGGATCGGCGTCTTGACCGAGCGGACGAAATCACGCGTCACGCTGAACACGAAATCATTGTGCTCGAGGTACATCTTGCGCAAGAATGCCTCGCACATCTCCAGCGTAACATCGGGCCGTTTCGCGCATATCGCCGGTGCCCAGTTGTTCATGTTGTTGCGATAGAAGAGATCCGGCACCGACGGCCGGAAACCGCTCGGGGTGGCCGGCACGGCGGCGATCACCCGCTCGGGCGCGCGGCTCAGCATCTTCCAGATGAAGGGGCCGCCGATGCAGAAGCCGATCACCATGAAGCGGTCGATCTTCAAGTGATCCATCAGCCCGAGCTGGTCGTCACAATAGGCATCCCATGGACGGTCGACCTCCACCGGGCCAGAAGATTTGCCGCCGATGGCGTTCCTCAGATCCATGGTGACGCAGCGATACTCGTCACTCAGCTCGGTCATCGGGTTGAAGGGCGTTCGTTCGGACAGATAGGGGATCGTCGCATTGAGCCCACCGCCCGGAATGACCAGCAGCGGAATGCCGGAACCAGCCTCCTCGTAGTAGATCTCGACGGACCCTCGCTTGTAGATCGGCATGTCGCATGTCCTTGGTCGCTGCACTGTCGGCTCCTGCAGTCTAATCCAGCTCCGCGCCAGGGTGCCACCCTCTCTGTCGAACGCGCTCCCACTGGCCATGGGGCGGGCCGTCTGCCATGAGAGGCGGCCCAGACGAACGCCCGTTCAAACTGCCACAGCCGAGAACCGCCCGATGCCCGCCCCGACGCTCGATGCTCGCGATCCGGTTGCGCTGACGCGGGCGCTGGTGCGGTGTCCGTCGGTGACGCCGGACGAGGGCGGTGCGCTCGACCTGCTGCAGCAGGTGCTGGAGCCGGCGGGGTTCACGTGTCACCGGATGACGATGACGGAGCCCGGCACGCCCGACATCGAGAACCTGTATGCGCGGTTCGGGCGCGGGCAGCCGAACTTGTGCTTTGCCGGTCATACCGACGTGGTGCCGGTCGGCGACGCGACGCTGTGGACACGTCCGCCGTTCGGCGCCGAGATCCATGATGGGTTCATGTACGGTCGTGGCACGGTGGACATGAAGGGCGCGATCGCCTGCTTCGTGGCAGCCGCGCTGCGCTTCGTCGCCGTGCATGGCAAGCGGCCGGACTTCTCGCTGAGCCTGCTCATCACCGGCGACGAGGAGGGGCCATCGATCAACGGCACCATGAAGGTGCTCGACTGGATGCGCGAGACGGGCGAGGTGATGGACGCCTGTGTGGTGGGCGAGCCGTCGAACCCCAAGGCGCTGGGCGACGAGATCAAGATCGGCCGGCGCGGGTCGTTGAACGGCGAAATCGTGGTGTCGGGAAAGCAGGGGCATGCGGCCTATCCGCAGTTGGCCGAGAACCCGGTGCCGAAGCTTGCGCGGATCATCGACCGGCTATCGTCGGCGAAGCTCGACAGCGGCACGCCGGACTTCGAGCCGTCGAGCCTGCAGGTGACCGTGATCTCGGCGCCGAACTCAGCGACCAACGTCATTCCAGCCGAAGCACGATGCAAATTCAACGTGCGCTACAACGACATCTGGCGGCGGCCGAAACTGGAGGCGTGGGTGCGCGAGCAGGTGACGGCGGCTGGCGGCGAGGTGGCGGCGCGGGCGACCGTGTCGTTCTCAGGGACAGGCGACGTGTTCCTGACCAGGCCCGGGCCGTTGGTCGCGACGATGCGGCAGACCGTGCAGGTGGTGACGGGGCGCGTGCCGGCGCTGACCACGGGCGGGGGCACGTCGGACGCGCGCTTCATCCAGGCCTATTGCCCGGTCATCGAGTTCGGGCTGGTCAACGAGACGATCCACGCCGTCGACGAGCGCGTGGGCGTTGCCGATCTCGAGACACTGACCGAGATCTATCACCGCTTCATCACGGATTATTTCGCCGGCGCGGCCTGACGGAAACGTCAAAGGGCGAACGGTATGGCCGCTCGCCCCTCGTTTCGCGTGTCAGGTCGGAAGCTGTGATCAGCTGGCAGCGGTGCGGGCTTCCGCGTCGATGTGGGCGACGAGGGTGCCGTCGAGGCCCAGGCCCTGCGCCAGCGAGACCAGGAAGTCGTGCTCCTCCTGCGTGTCGAGGTCGATGGCAAGTCGCGCGGCGGTGAACAGCTGCACCGCCTCCTCCTGCGTGCGCACACCGGCGATCAGCGCCTCGACGTTGGCTGGGTTGTTGAGCTCGGCGGCGAGGAACTCCTCGGCCTCCGCACCAAGCCCCGCCTGCTTCAGGCCGCCGATCAGCTTCTGCTGCTCGTTGGCGTCGATGCGGCCGTCGGCGGCAGCTGCCGCGATCATGCCGCGAATGTAGACGGAGGCTGCCTCGTTGGAGATCGCCTCGGTCTCGAACCCTGAGCCGCGCGGGGCCTCGGCGATCGAGCTCTGCGGACCGGTGATGAGCGGACGGCCGGTCTGGTAGTTCTGCAGCGCCTTGTAGGCGAGGCCGGCAACGAGGGCGAGGCCACCGAGCTTGATCGCCTTGCCGGTGATGGCGCGGCCGGTCTTGGTGCCGAGCAGCACGGTGCCAAGGCCGCCGGCGCCGATCGCCGCGCCGGTCTTGTTCTGCTCGATGAGGTCCTTGAGCTGGGAGAGAAGGTCCTCGGGGCTCTTGCCGGTGGCGCGGCCGAGTGCGTCACGGGCGTGTCCCGACGCGCCGGTAGCACCATCGATGCGCTGGGCGCCTTCCTTGACGCCCTGTGTCGCCTGGCCAAGCACCTGGCCGAGGATGTCCATCAGGCCGCCGCCGCCCGCTGCGCCGGCTGGGCCGCCTTGACCGCCCTGGCCCTGGCGGCCGAGCTGCTCCTGGATTTTGCCTAGGATGTCGCCGAGGCCGCCGCCGCCCTGCGGAGCCTGCTGGTGTTGGCCACCGCCCTGAGCTTGGCCCTGGCCGCCGGCGCCCGGCACCATGTTGCGCAACAGGTCCTCGAGGCTACCTCCGCCGCCCTGCTGGGTCTGATGCTGGGTCTGGCGCCCTTGCGGCTGCTCGGAGGGCACCATGTTCTTCAGGATGTCGCCGAGGCCACCCATGCCGCCGCCCTGCTGCGCACCGGGCTGACCGAGAGCCTTGCCGAGCTGACCGAGCAAATCTCCAAGACCGCCACCGGCCTGCTGCGGCTGGGGCTGGCCGGCTCCACGGACAAGCATATCGAAGAGGCTTTTCGCGTCGAACATGGGGTTTGCTCCTGGGGCCGCTGGCATGCGGCCGATGCGCAAACGTAGTAGCGAGCATGCTGCGCTGCAATGGTCATTTCGGACAATATCTTACCATGAGCCCCGTGGTCGGAAGGCCAAGAACCCCGCGGTCGGAAGAAGGGCGGAGAGATGGAACGGGTTGGTGCGCGATACCAAATTCTGGTAACCAACTCACTAGGAGACTAAACATGTCCAAGAATACATCGGTCAGCCTCGGCGAGCACTTCACGGACTTCATCGCCCAACAGATAACGAGTGGACGCTACAGTTCGGCAAGCGACGTGGTGCGGGCAGGCTTGCGATTGCTCGAGGAGCAGGAAGCCCACCTCGCGTCGCTGCGTGCCGACCTGATCGAGGGTGAGCAGAGCGGTCCGGCCGAGCCCTTTGACTTCGATGATTTCATCGTCCGCAAGCAAAGCAAGTCGGTTGCCACTCCGTGAGCGGCTATGTGCTTACGCCGAGGGCGCAGGCCGATCTCGACGACATCTGGGACTACACAATGCTCCGCTGGAGTACCACGCAGGCGGAGCGCTACATTCGTCAATTGCAGCGGGGCATCGAGCGTGTAGCATTCGATCCGCGCCTTGGCGATGTGTGCGACGATGTTCGCCTGGGCTATGTGAAGTACCTGGTGGGCTCGCACATCGTCTTCTTCCGCAAAACCAGTGACGGCATCGAGGTGGTACGTATCCTGCACGCCAGCATGGACTTCAAACGGCACGTTTAACTGTCGTCATTCGACGGTGAAAGCGATGTTCCTCGGAGCTCTGCACATGCGAGTCCAGCGCCCGTTGGCCGACCTCGCGCTTGCGCCCTGGCCCGTGCCCGTTACACTTCCTCCAAGCCCACCGTTTCGAGGAAGCTCACGCCCATGTCCCAACCCGCGTCCAAGCCGGCCAAGACCGTCGCCCGCCTGCTCGCCGACAGCCTCAAAGCGCACGACGTCGATCTCGTCTACTGCGTGCCGGGCGAAAGCTATCTCGGCCTCACCGACGCCATCTCCGACGTCAACTCGATCCGCCTCGTCGTCTGCCGGCACGAGGGCGGTGCGGCGTTCATGGCGGTCGCCGACGGACGGCTGCGGGAACGCGCCGGCGTCGCCGTCGTCTCGCGCGGTCCCGGGCTATCCAATGCGATGGTGGCGCTGCACACCGCCTACCACGACGCGACGCCCTTGGTGATGCTGGTCGGCCAGGTCGAGCGCAAGGACTTCGGCCGCCTCGCCTTGCAGGAGCAGAACTACTCCAAGCTGCTCGCCGACATCACCAAGTCGGTGATCGAAGTCAACGAGCCCGAGATGGCCTCCGAAGCGATCGCCCGCGCCTTCCACATCGCCGAGAGCGGCACGCAAGGCCCCGTCGCCGTCATCTTGCCCGAGGACCTCTTCAACGAGCCGACGAATGCCCCGGTCGACGAGCCGCGCCCGCGTGTCTATTCCGGCCCGCGCGCGGAGGATCTCGACCGCCTCGTGACAATGCTGGAGAAATCCGAGCGCCCGCTGGTCTGGGTCGGCGGCGGCCTCCTCGGCGATGGCGTGCACGCCGACCTCCGCAAGCTCGCCGAGACCTGGCACCTGCCCGTCTCGCCCACGCATCGCCGCCCGCAGCATTTCGACGCCAACCACCCGAACTATGGCGGCTACATGGGCATCCGGGTGCCCAAGCCCCTGCTCGACGAGATGAAGAAGGCCGACCTGATCATCGCGCTCGGCGAACGCATCACCGACTCGGTCAGCCAATCGTATTCGTTCCCGCGCGCGCCACAGCCGCAGCTCCCCCTCGTGCACGTCTGGCCCGACCCGAACGAAATCGGCCGCGTCTGGCGTCCCGATCTCGGCATCGTCTCCGATCCGCAGGCGCTGATCCAGGCGCTGCTGAAACGCGGCGCACCCAAGAGCGCCGAGAAACGAAAGGCATGGATCGCAGGCCTCAACAAAATCCACCGCGAGTTGATGGCGCCGACGTGGGAGCCGACGACCGACGGTATCAACTTCGCCGAGATCGTCTGCGAGATCGGCAAGCACCTCGCCCCCGACGCCATCGTCACCTCGGACGCGGGCAACTTCTCGAGCTTCATCCACCGCTACATCGCCTTCAAGCCGGGGCAGATGTTCCTGGCCTCCGTCGTCGGCGCCATGGGCGCGGGCATGCCGATGGCGGTCGCCGGCACCATTCGCTGTCCAGGCCGGCAGGTGGTCGCCTTCGTCGGCGACGGTGGCGCTCTCATGACCGGCAACGAGATCGCAACCGCCCGCCAGTACGGCACCAACCCGATCCTCGTCATCTCCGACAATAAAATGTACGGAACGATCGGCATGCACCACGAGATGCGCTATCCTGGGCGTCCCTATGAGCGCGCGACCGAGCTCACCAACCCGGATTTTGCGATGTGGGCGCGCTCGTTCGGCGCCGAGGGCATCACGCTCAGCAAATCGTCGGAGGTGGCGGCCGCCGTCGCCCGGGCCTTCTCGATCAAGGATCGCCCGGTCGTCCTCCACTGCCACACCTCCGCTGACCAGATGAGCGCCTGGCGACGGAGGAAGTAGCTGAATAGGTGCCTGGCTTCAGCCTGGCACCGACATCTGATGCGCTGTCGCTGAGCCCGGAGCCTGCCGATGAGCCCCGACTTCTGGAAACAGCGCTGGACGACGAACCAGATCGGCTTCCACGAGGGCCACCCCAACGCCATGCTGACCGCGCTGTGGCCCGGTCTGCA
The DNA here is from genome assembly GCA_031418955.1 of Hyphomicrobiales bacterium. Classification (GTDB taxonomy): domain Bacteria; phylum Pseudomonadota; class Alphaproteobacteria; order Rhizobiales; family Hyphomicrobiaceae. Next base: position 10,559 of record JANOJW010000707.1, read on the forward strand.
GGTGCCGGCCGGCGGCCGTGTGTTCGTTCCCTTGTGCGGCAAGAGCCTCGACATGGCCTGGCTCGCCGGGCAGGGACACTCCGTTCTGGGCGTCGAGCTGAGCGAGATCGCGGTGCGCGAATTCTTCGCCGAGAGCGGCGTCGAGCCGGTGCGCGAGCAGCGCGACGGCTTCGCGATTTCTCGGGCTGGCGCCATCGAGGTCTGGTGCGGCGACTTCTTCGCGCTCGAGCCGCGGCATCTCTCGGGCGTCGCCGCCGTCTACGATCGCGCGTCGCTGTACGCCATGCCGCCCGCGATGCAACCAG
>JANOJW010000708.1:0-1943 GCA_031418955.1 Hyphomicrobiales bacterium
GCGGTTCCAACGCTTGCAGGACTTGTTGCACCCCGACGTCGGGCTGTTCCGCCTCGCCATGGACCTCGAGGTCGATCTCTCGGGGCTGCCGCTCGACGAGCCGATCCCGGAGCACCGCCTGCCCAAGGCGTCGAACTTCCACAAGGCGTTCTTCGACGGCATCATGAAATCGATCCGCGAGCAGAACCCGACCTTGCGCCAGCTCTACATGGGTTACGAGCGCGGCCGCAAAACCATCAAGGGAACGGCCAGCGATGTCGCCGACACCATGGAACACTGGTTCCGCTCGGGCGCCTGCGACGGCTTCATGATGCAGTTCCACATGCTCCCCAGCAGTCTGGCGGAGTTCGTCGAGACAGTCGTGCCGGAGCTGCAGCGGCGCGGGCTGTTCCGGCACGACTACGCGGGCGCGACGCTGCGCGAACATCTCGGACTTGCGCGGCCGGCCAATCCTCAGACCCGCCGTCGATGACGCAGCGCGGCGCGATTACGTCTCCGCGCCGTAGCGATAGAGATCCATGCCGCGCGTGCGCAGCCAGAGCTTCGCTTCCTCGAGGTCCGGCATGGTCAGGGCGACCAGCTTCCAGAACCGAGGGCCGTGGTTCATCTCGGCCAAGTGGGCGACCTCGTGCGCCGCGACATAGTCGAGCACCAGCGGCGGCGCCAGAACAAGCCGCCACGAGAACGACAGCTGGCCACTCGACGAGCACGAGCCCCAGCGGCTCTTCTGGTCGCGCAACGAGATGCGACGCGCGCGAACCCCGATGCGGCGGGCATGATGCAGCACGCGCTGATCGAGATCGCGCGCCGCCTCCGCCGTCAGCCAGTCCCGCAGACGTCGCGCGCCATGCTCGGGTGCGCCGGCGACGTCGAGCCGGCCGGGCTTCGTGCACAGGCCTTGCCGCGCCGCGACCACCGGCATGCCCGGCTGATGGCCGACGTAGTGGATCTCGTGCGGATTGCCGCGCAACGGGATTACCGCGCCGTGGCGGAACGGCACGGGCTCGGGCACGCCATCGAGACGCTCGCGCACCCAGTCCAGGCTCTTCGCCAGGAACCGGTCGGCCTCGCGCAGATCCGTGTTACGCGGCATCGTCAGATAGACCGCGCGTCGCGTGCGGCTCACGCGCAGCGTCAGCCGGCGCGCCGTCGGATGACGGCGAACCTCGACTGGGGCAGGAATTCCGTCGACCTTCAAAAGCTGGACGGAGGGCGATGTCTTGGCGGCGCGCCGTGACATTGGGTACCTCGGGCCTTGAGGATGAGTGGCGAACGCTCGACAAACCGACTGGCAGTAAGACCAGGGCTCGCGGATCGCCCGCAGTGACCGAGTGTGACCCGGTTTGCGGCGTCCTTGCGGCAACGCGTGCGTCAGTCAGCGCTTAACACTTGATCGCCCATGAACGGAGACGGATTTCGCCTCAGCCTGCAACTGCTCGCGGTCACGTTGCGCAAGCGCCACGGAGTGGCATGTCGTCACGCAATCGGAAAATCACCATTTGTCGCTTGCGAATCAGCTTGTGCCGCCGACGTCGCGCATCGCCCCCATAGATAGGCAATCGGCAATCGGACGGGGCAATCGCCCAGATCGGCAGAGGGAAGTCTGGGGCGCGAGGCCACTATTGCCGATCGCCTCACGTCACGGCCACGTCACCTCGGGCGGCATCGAGGACAGGATCGAGTCCACATTGCCGCCGGTTTTCAACCCGAACGTGGTGCCGCGGTCATAGAGCAGATTGAACTCGACGTAGCGGCCGCGGCGCACGAGCTGCTCCTCGCGCTCGGCTGGACCGAACGGCGTCATCCAGTTCGCCCGCACGATCTGAGGATAGACCTCGAGGAAACCACGCCCGACGTCCTGCGTGAACGCGAAGGCCGCCCCCCATCCGCCTTGGTCGTGCGCGGGTGTCAGGTAATCGTAGAAGATGCCGCCGATGCCGCGC
>JANOJW010000709.1:0-7668 GCA_031418955.1 Hyphomicrobiales bacterium
CGAGGGGCGCGTGCTGATGATCGTGCCCAACCGGCGCAGCATCTGGGCGCGGCTCGACACCACGCCGTTCGGCCACGGCCAACCCTATAGCGCTGGGCAGCTCGAGAAGCTGTTGACGGATGCCATGTTCACACCGCTCGACTGGGGCGGCGCGCTCTATCTGCCGCCGCTCGACTATCGCCTGGTGCTGCGGTCGGGGATGGCGCTCGAGCGGCTCGGCGCGCGCACGACGCCGGCGCTGGCGGGCGTCATCATCGTCGAGGCCAAGAAGGAGCTGATGGCGCCGATGGCCAAGGGCACGGTGGCGCGCAGCCTGCCGCAGCTCGTGCCGAACCGGGCGCGGACGTTCCTTGCCGAGCTGCCGCGCGCGGGCTGCGACTACAATCGCGACGGGAGTGCGTGAGGCGCCGTGCATGTCCGCCGACGCGAGCGACCCGAGGCGCGCGCTGTAGGGCGCAATAGCGCGCGCACTACGCTGTCCACGTCCGCTGTCGCCAACGCGCGTATTGCGCCGCGACGTTCACCGCTGGAAGGCGGCGCAATACGCGCGTTGAGCGTTGATGCGATGGGAAAGGCTGGCGGACGCGCTATTGCGCCCTACGGCCTGGTCCCGGCCCGGCAAATTATGGCCGTCACCATCGCTGGGACGGGCGGTTTTGGATGTCCGCGTAGGCTGGCAACGCTGGACCGAATGGCGAGTGGATTTCTCCACGCCTGCTCCACCTCATCCCCCCGCGATCTGCGGTAGGATGTGCACGTCGCTCGTCTCGCCGATCGGTTCGAGCAATGCGTCCTGATAGATCTGCCCGTCGATGGCCACCGCGAGGCCGTCCTCGAGATGCGGCGCCAGCTCGGGAAACGTCGCGCCGAGCTTGCTGAACAGCTGGCGGATGTTGCGGGCGTCGACGTCGAGGGACGAGATGCCGCCGGTGTACTGCTTCAGGTTCCCGATCAGCACCACGTGCGCCATCAGTATTTTTTTCCAACCATCAGCTCGACGCCCTCGGAACCGACCGCCTCGAAGTGCATGCGGCCGGCCTCGACCACGAAGATCTCACCCGGCTTGTACGTGCGCTCGACGCCTTCCAGCGTGATGATGAACGCGCCGTCGAGCACCAGCCCGTTCACCGTGAAGTGGTGCCCGTGCTCGCCGTTGGGGGGGCGGACCTCGAAGCGCTTGGTCTCGATCTCGGTGAAGCCGTCAGCCGTCAGGCGGGATTGGAATGCGGTCGTGTCCATCGCCATTCTCCATTGTTTGACGCTAAAAAAGCGCCGCGAGCCCGCTTTGTCAACCGGCTGCTTCGCGCAACGGTTATGCGGGGCAGCCATTAACGACGACTCCGACTTGACTTCGGAGCAGGCGGCGGGTGATTTCCGGTGTCGCTACTCCCAGAGACGGAGGTTTCGCCCTTGTCACCGCTCGACAACGTGCCATCGCGCTCCAGCGCCGGCTCAAAGACGGTCTTCGACGCCGTGATCGTCGGCGCCGGCTTCTCCGGCCTCTACATGCTGCATCGCCTGCGCAGCCTCGGCCTCAGCGCCCGCGTGATCGAGGCGGGAACGGGCGTCGGCGGCACCTGGTACTGGAACCGGTATCCGGGCGCGCGCTGCGATGTCGAGAGCGTGCAGTACTCCTACTCGTTTTCCGAGGAGCTGCAGCAGGAGTGGACATGGCCCGAGCGCTACTCGGCCCAGCCCGACATCCTGCGCTATGCCAACCACGTCGCCGACCGCTTCGATCTGCGCCGCGACATCGAGTTCTCGACGCTTCTCACTTCAGCGCAGTTCGACGAGGCGACCGGCCGCTGGCTGATCGCCACAGACAAGGGCGCCCGCTATACCGCGCGCTACTGCATCATGGCGACGGGCTGCCTCTCGACGGCGCGGCTCCCCGACTTCAAGGGTCGCGACAGCTTCAAGGGCCGCACCTTCCACACCGGCCATTGGCCGCATGAGCCGGTGAGCTTCAAGGGCGAGCGCGTCGCCTGCATTGGCACCGGCTCCTCGGCGATCCAGGCGATCCCGGTGATCGCTGAGGAAGCAGGTCATTTGACCGTGTTCCAGCGCACGCCCAACTACTCGATCCCCTCGCGCAACGAGCCGATGCCGGACTGGTACGAGCGCGAGTGGAAGACCGCCTACGCGCAACGCCGGGCGCTCGCCCGGACGACGAAGAACGGCATCGTCTGCGACTTCGGTGAGACGTCGGCGACCCAGGCCGCCGAGGCCGAGCGGCGTGCGACGTACGAGCAACGATGGGACATCGGCGGGACAACGTTCGTGCAGGCCTACAACGATCTCGTGACCAATGCCGATGCGAACGAGACGGCGGCCGAGTTCGTGCGGGGCAAGATCCGCAAGATCGTGAAGGATCAGGCGACCGCCGAGTTGCTGGCGCCGAAAGACTATCCGATCGGCACGAAGCGCATCTGCGTCGATACCGACTACTTCGAGACCTACAACCGTCGCAACGTCACGCTGATCGACGTCAAGTCGAACCCGATCGAGGAGATCACGCCGGAGGGGATCAAGGTCGCAGGCAAGATGTACGCGGTCGACAGCATCGTGTTCGCCACGGGCTTTGATGCGATGACCGGCACGCTCGGCCGCATCGATATCCGCGGCCGTGGAGGCGAAGCTCTGGTCGAGAAGTGGGCAGCCGGCCCACGCACTTATCTGGGGCTCATGTCGGCGGGTTTCCCCAACATGTTCCTGATCACCGCGCCGGGCAGCCCTTCGGTGCTCTCGAATATGATGACGTCGATCGAGCAGCACGTCGACTGGACGGTCGAGGCGATCCAGAACCTCGAGGGGAGCGGATTAGGCCTGATGGAGCCGACACAAGACGCCGAGGACGGCTGGGTGGCGCACAACAACGAGGTGGCGCACAAGACGCTCTATCCACGCGCTGCGTCCTGGTACATGGGCGCCAACATTCCGGGGAAGCCCCGGATCTTCCTGCCCTACATCGGCGGCGTCGGCGTCTATCGCGAGAAATGCGAGGAGATCGCGCGCGCCGGCTACACGGGCTTCGCGCTGAGCGGTGCGCCGGTTACAGCCTGATCGGCGTCAATCGGGTCGAACTTGAACTTCTGTTGGCTCGAGCGCGCCAGACTGACTAGACTACTCCTCATTGCGCCGGCAGCGTCCGGCATCGGTGATGGAGGGGCTCATGCCATTGCGCCGCACCGCGCGTCTGTCGCGGCTGTTGATTGTGCTTGGAGCGCTGCTGTGCGCGGGCATTCCGGCGAGTGCCCAGCAACCAGCGACACTGGCACCCGACCCCATCGAGCGTTGGGAGAACAATCCCGACGGCACCAAGATCACCGGCGGCTGGAAGACCAACATCGCCTTCTGGCCGGGCTTCGCCTCGCTCCGGTACAAGCTGGACGGAGGCGATACCGGCTACTACTGCGGCGGCGTGATAATCAGTGCACAGTGGATGCTGACGGCGGCGCATTGCCTGAACGGCTGGGCGTGCAATGCCAACGGCGTCGAGTGCCGCCCCACTGTCGACTTGGCTCGCTACTCCCCGTTCGGCACCCTGTTCAGCGGCAGCGCGGTGATCGAGGTGGTGGCCGGCGTCGACAACCTCGCCAATGTCCCCGGGGGGCAGGTCTTTCAGATCGAGATGGCCTATCGGCACGAGGTCTTCGCCAAGGGCTATACGTCCCGGAAGGGCAAATGCAACAGGCCCGGCGGATGCGCGGGTGAGTTCGGCAACGACATTGCGCTGGTGAAGATCGCCGGGACGTATCGCGGCCCCTTCGCGCGGCTCGCCGCCCCCGACGACGATCCGCCCGAGGATGGCCGCGTGCCGGTGATGGCGGCGGGCTTCGGGTGGAGGGAGGAAGGCGCCACGCTCGAGCGTTTCCGCTCAGGCGGCGGCAACGCCCACGCGGCCTCCAAGGAGCTGCTCGAGACGCTGGTGCCAACGGTCCCCAACGCGCTGTGCCAGCGCAAGCTCACCAAGCAGCAGATCGTCATCCAGCCAAAACAGATCTGTGCAACAGACGAGAAAGCGCGCGGGCGCGATGCCTGCCATGGGGACAGCGGCGGGCCGCTCGTCGCTTACGATCGGTTGAACCACCCCTACGTTGTCGGGCTGACGAGCTACGGCATCGGTTGCGCCAAGGGCGACAACCCGGGCGTGTTCACGCGCGTGTCGAGTTTTCGGCCGTGGATTGAAGCCCGCGTCGGGACCGGGCAGCTGCAGTCGGTACAACCTCGCGACCGGTTCGATCCATCGATCCGCCGCGCCATCTTGCAGGCTGTCGGGCAGTTCAAGCCAACGACCCGACCGCAGCTCACGATGAAGATCTGCAGCGACGGCAACACTCTTGGCTGCAGCGCCACCCTCGACCGGCTGCCGAAGATCGGTCCGGATGGAACCGGACGTCTCGTGGTGAACGCCAACAGCGATATCGGCGGCGCGCTCGTCGTGTTCCTCGTAACGCTGGATGGGCGCGTGCAGCAGATCTTTCCGTCGGGCGGGGCGACGGGCGCCATACGGGCGGGCGAGGTGCAGCCCGTTCCCGACGCACCAACGAACTTCAGCACCGGCGGACTGCCGTTCGGCTGGGATGTTGTCGACGGACGGCTCGTCGGCGTCGTCATGCCCGAGGCCGGGTCTGCGAAGATCCAGGACGCGCAGACCACCATCAGCGCGGCCGCGAAAGCCGGAGCCGGCACCCGCCGCGCCGGTCTCGTCCCCAATCCTCAAGCCTATCTGAAGTCGATCTTCGAGGCGGTCGAGAAGCGCAACGACACGGCGATCGGGGTGGTGACACTCAGCACCCCCGAGTGACGGGGCCGAGCCCCGCCCCAGTGTCACCTCGGCAGCACGCGCAGGACGCGAAAACCAATGGTTGGTCGCTTGTGATCGGGCTCGAACGCGAGCCGCTTGGCGAGCCGCATGGCTTCCGGCGCGCTCAGCCACGAGCCGCCGCGCACGACGCGCCGGCAGGCGGCATCGAGCGTGCCCTGCATGTAGCCTTTGGCCGGATCCGCCTTGTCGGCCGTCAGGTGCTCGCTCCAGCAGTCGGCGACCCATTCCCAGACATTGCCGTGCACGTCGTAGAGGCCAAAGCCGTTCGGCTTGTAGGTCTTGACCTGTGCGACCATGCGCCCGACCCGGTCGCTGCACTGGTGATTGCTCGTGAGGTTGTGCAGCGACTGGTCGGCGCCGTTGCCGAAGTCGCAAAGCTCGCGCTCGTCGCGGGACACGAAGCGTCCCGGGTTGTGGCCGCGCGCGGCATGCTCCCACTCTGAATCCGTCGGCAGCCGGTAGAAGCCATGCTCGGTGTCGCCCGCCTTGAGCCCGACCTGCTCGTTGAGCCAGGCGAGATAGGCTCGCGTCTCCGTCCACGACACCCCCGTCACCGGCGTCTCGATCCCGAGCTGATCGCTGCAGACCGGGTGCGAGGGCGTCTTCGTGGGGCACTCGAGGGCCTTGTCGCGGGCGAGCAGATAGGCGCGGAACTCACGCACCGTGACCTCGGCGACGCCGATCGCGAACCGCCGCTCGAATTTGCCCCGCAGCCGGAAGTCGTCCTTGTTTTCGGACGCGGCCATCTCCTCGCTGCGATTGTTGCCCTTCTCGGCGCGTGGCGATCCCATCGTGAACTCGCCGTCCGGCACCACGATCACCAGCGGGCAGTGCGGACATTCGAGCACCTCCTTGCGGATGGGGGGCCGGCGCTGATCGGCCGGTCGGGTGTGCAGCGGGCTCGGCTTCGCCAGCCGCTCGCGGGCCTGCCGGTCGAGGTCGCTGTCCTTCGGCGGCGGTGCGCCGCCAGCGATCGTGAAGCCCTTGCTCAGCACGTAGTCGAAATACTGCGGCGTCTGCGGTTTCGAGGGATACTCCCTCTCGATCAGCTGATGCACCTCCCAGCGCACGATCTGGGCGATATCGGAAAGGCCGAAGTTGTTGTCGATCAGCTCGAGCAGTTTTCGCGTGTAGACCGACGGGCTGTCCTTGGGATCGCCCTTGAGTTCGGCGTGCGCCACTTGTCCCGCACTTGCCGCGTAGAGCACGAAGATGCCGGGCGGCGGTGACAGCGGGCGCAGGCCCGACCGGTTGATCGGCGTGGCGGCGGGGGCGGCTGGCGGCGTTGCAGGTGCCTGGGGCTGGCCCGATGCCGCTTGCTGCCGGCGTAGTTCGGCCTCGCCCTGCTGTTGTGTCTCGGTGCGGCACGCGTCGATGATGAAAATGCCGTAGATCGTGCGCGAGGACTGCGCCCGCACCGCAGTCGCGCGTTCCGTGAACTCCTCGAACAGCTCGCGCAGCTGGATGCCTTGCGTCAGGATATGGGCGTCCGCGACGTTCGGCGTCTCGCCTGGACCCGCCTCCGCGAAGTCGCGCTTCAAATGCGTCGGCAGCAGGTAGCTGTCGTTGCCGACCTCGGTGCCGTGGCCCGAGAAGTAGAACGTCAGGAAGCCGCGTTCGGCGCCCGACTTGTCCATCCTGTCCACGAGGGCATCGAGCGAGCGCGTCCACTGGGTCTTGAAGTCGCCCCGCGTCGACACGGACAGGGGCGCGTCGGCAAGAGATTTGTACTGCCGTTGCTGCAGAGCCTTCAGCAGCTGCCGGCCGTCGATTGCGGCGGCCTTGAGAGGGCTCAGTCCGGAATCGGGGTGATACGCGCTGTTCGCCACCACCAGCGCCTGCAACTCGACCTTGTCGGCCGCGGCCCTGGTGCCCGTCGCCAGCAGTACAGCGAGCACCGAAAATGCGCGCATGATCAATCGCATCGAGGCCCCACTCTTTTTTCGGCAATGTCGCATGCTCGCAGTGGCCCACTCTCGTGTCAACGCGCGAGCATGGAGGGCGTAGGGCGACGAGCTTGTCTGTCCCGCGGGCATCAGGCGCACCCAGTCCCTTGCAGCGGGTGCCGAAGATGCGTCGACACGGCGAGCCCTCCGGCCTGCGAACTGATGCGGCGCAGCCACAGCCGCCCGCCTGTCGACCTCGGATTAGCGAGTTGGTAACCACGTCCCCGTACGTTGACCCGATAGAGCTGTTCCGGGTCCGGTAGGTCGTGATGGGCATGTTCACGTCAGTTGCGGTCGACGAAGTGCGTTCGCGGGGGAGCATCAAGGACGGCGACGTCCAGAAGCTCGACGCCGCATTCCGCGAGTCCCAATCGATCACGCAAGCCGAGGCCGAGGAGCTGATAGCGCTCGATGCGGCCTGTCCCGTCAAGGATCCGACCTGGGCGCCGTTTCTCGTCGAGGCGGTCACCGACTACGTCGTGACGCAGGCCCAGCCCGAGGGCTACGTCACGGTCACCAACAGCCAATGGTTGACGACGCAGCTCGTGCGCCACGGCCGCGCCGGCACCAACGTCGCCTTCGATCTCATGCTTGCCGTGCTGGCGCGTGCGCGCTGGTCGCCGACGAGCCTCGTCGTGTTCGCGCTGGAGCAGGTGAAAGCCGGCGTCGTGGCGGGAACCGGCACGGGCGCTGCCCGCGCGGGCCAGCTGGGTGATCCCGGTACGGTGTCGGAGATCGAAATCGACCGACTGACGCGGCTATTGCTGGCGTTCGGCGGCGACGGCGGCAAGCCCGTGACGCGCGCGGAAGCCGATGTGCTGATCGACCTCAATCGGGGGCTCAAGCCCGGCAGCAGCTCGCCGGCGTGGTCGGAGCTGTTCGTCAAGGCGGTCG
>JANOJW010000710.1:0-3933 GCA_031418955.1 Hyphomicrobiales bacterium
TGAGCCCTTGCGAAGCCCAACGCAGCAGCAGCGATCGGGGCGTTGGGTTTCGCCAAGTGCAGGGCTCAACCAACCTACGACTACGACTACGACGCCAGCATCGCCGCGACGAACGCCCGGCACGACTGGCCGACGAGCGCGCCGCGCCGGAGTGCTGCCGGGTTGAGCGCCGAGATGAAGCCGTCCTCGTAGCTCGAGCGGCCATCGCCGATGCGGGCCGAGAAATGCGACACGCAGGCCGCTGGAATGCCGCGCTCGTCCAGCGCCGGCAGCCGCGAGATGCCGGCGCTGTGCCGGCCGAAGCCGGCGTCGTTGTACACCGCCGCGAACACGTCGTACTTGATCGCCGTTGCCGCCTTGCCGCCGAGCAGGCCGCCATGCGAACCCGTCACCACGACGTTGCGGGCGTCGCCCGGCAGCACCAGCGAGGCTGAATCGATCAGGATCACCTTGCTGTTGCCCCTCCCGATCCCGGGCACTTCGACACGATGCTCGTCTTCCACCGGCAGCGATGGCGCAGGTGGCAGCGACGCGCCCGCCAGGATGTCGAGCGCCTCGTGGCAGCGCATGCCGACGCTCAACCCCAGCGCGGCGGCGCGCCCATTGACGTGGCTCAGCACGCCGCTCTCGTAGCCGTCGGCGCCATCGCCGATGCACGCCGACCGGCTCGACACCGTGGCCGCCGGCACGCCGAGCTTGTCCAGAGTGCCGCAGCCCGAGATCCCGACGCGCTCGCGCCCGATCCCGGCATCGTTGAGGATCACGGCGGCAACCCCCTTCATCGCCGCGTAATAGGCCGCATAGTGCCCGCCGTGCGAGGCGGCATAGGCGACTGCGCCCCGGTGCGCATCGGTCAGATGCGTGACGCTGTCGACCACAATCGGTTCCATGGGCCCCCTCGCCTCAAGTCGTCGTGTCTGTCAGCCGGTGATGCACAACAGCTGGCGCAGCCGCCGCTCGTTGAAACCACGAACGTACTCAGCGCCGATGATGATCATCGGCACACCGGTTTGCCGGTAGAGATCCTTGATGCTCTGGCTCGGCGTGCGCTCGGCGTCGATCTCCTCGAACTCGATGGCGTTCGCGTTGAAGAACTGCCGCGCCTTGCGGCAATACCCACACCAGCTCGTCGAGATCATGACGACGGGCTGCTCACGGCAGCTCTCCGCCCGCGCGGGCGGCGCTGCAACCAGAACGGCGATCGCTCCAAGCACGCTGACCGCCAACGCAGTGCGACCAATCCTCGACACGGGATGATCTCCTCGAAACGCCATGGCGGCCACCGCCACTGGCTCCTGGTCTAGCACGCGCGAGCCAAGTCCCGCCATGGCAACCGCTCGAGCATCGGGACGCGAGACGAGGGCACGGGAACGTGTAGAATAGCTGATCAAAATCGAACGGCATTTCAGATCGAGCCAGACCGAAGAGGACGTCCGACATGAGTAAGGTCGCCATCGTGACCGCCGCCGGGCGCGGCATCGGCGCTGGCATCGCCCGCAAGCTCGCGGCCGACGGTTATCGGCTCGGCCTGCTGTCGCCGGGCGACACCGTCGAGCCGCTGGCCGTCGAGCTCGGCGGGTTCGCCGTGCGCGGCAGCGTGACGGAGCCCAAGGACATCGAGCGGCTCGTCGCCGGCACGATCGAGCGCTTCGGCCGCCTGGACGCTGCCGTCGTCAATGTCGGCCATCCGCCAAAGGGGCCGCTGCTCGAGATCCCGGATGCCGACTGGCACAAGGGGCTCGACATGGCCTTCCTCTCTGTCGTCCGAACCGCACGGTTGGTTACCCCGATCATGGAGCGCCAGGGTGGCGGCGCGCTGGTCGCGATCTCGTCGGCCTGGGCGTTCGAACCGGCGGCCGACTTCCCGATGACGACGCTGCGCGCAGCACTCGGGGCCTGGGTCAAGCTCTATGCCGACACGTACGCTGCCAAACGCATCCGCATGAACGCGGTGCTGCCCGGCTTCATCGACAGTCTGCCGGAAAAGTCCGAGCGCCGGGCCGCGATCCCCGCCGGGCGCTACGGCGAAACGCGCGAGATCGCCGATGCCGTGGCTTTCCTGCTCTCGGACGCGGCCTCCTACATCACCGGCCAGAACATCAAGGTCGACGGCGGCCTGATGCGCGGCATCGGGTGAAGCTGCACGTGCGAGCCTATCCGTGACCGCCGCCCCGCCCCTCCGCTCTGCAGCGATCCTCGTCGCCATGCTTAGCCTGACGACGAGCCTGTCGCAGTTCTTCCGCGCCTCGACCACCGTCATCGCGCCGGAGTTGATTCGTGACCTCGCATTGACGCCGCAGATGCTCGGATTCGCCGGCGCATGTTTCTTCCTGGCGCTAGGCGTGGTGCAGGTTCCCGTCGGCATCCTGTTCGACCGCGTCGGTGCGCGCCTCACCGTCGCGTTGCTGGCGCTCGTCGCGGTCGCCGGCGCCACCCTGCACGCCTTCGTGGAGACCGGGCGCGGCCTCGCTATCGCGCGCTTCATCGTCGGGATCGGCCACGGCGGCAGCTTCATGGCGACCGTGTTCCTGATCTCGCGCTGGTATCCGCGCGCCCGCTGGTCGACGGCGCTGTCCTGGGTGTTCGCGGCCAGCATGCTCGGCATCGCGGCCGCCGGCACCCCGCTCGCCTGGCTGTCGGAGCAGATCGGCTGGCGGATGGCCTTCGTGGTGGCGGCCGCCGTACAGGGGGCGATCGGGCTCATGTTCCTGCTGCTCGTGCGCGACGACCCACCTGGTCACACGCCGCCACCGCGCGCGCGAGAGACACTGTTGGATGCCCTGCGCGGCTTTCTCACAATCGCCCGTCTCCCCGGCCTCATGCGCGTCATGGCGCTGCAGTTCTTCGCCTATGCCGTGCTCGCCACCATGATGGGCCTGTGGGCTGGACCTTATCTCCATGACGTGCACGGCCTCGGGCCCGTCGCGCGCGGCAACGTGCTGATCGCGATGGCTGCAGCGCAGACGGTCGGCGTGCTGCTGATCGGCCCCCTCGATCGCGTGCTCAACACGCGCAAGTGGGTCGCCGTCGGCGGTGCGCTCGCCACCATCGCGACGCTGATCGCGCTCGCCGCCGCGCCGCACCCCTCCACGCCGCTGGCAATCGGCCTGTTGATGCTGCTGTGCGCGGTGTCCTCCTACGGCGTCGTGGTCGTCTCGCACGGGCGCACGTTCTATCCCGAGCCGCTCGCGGGGCGCGGCGCGACGACGTTCAATATGGTGCAGGTGCTCGGCTGCGCGGCACTGCCGATCGTCACCGGATTCATTCCGGGCTTTTTTCCCGTCACGGCTTCGGGCTATGCTCCAGTCGCCTATCAATGGATTTTCGGCAGTATCGCTGCGGCACTGGCCAGCGGGCTTGCCGTGTATCTCACCTCGGCGGACGCCAAACCCGACGCGCCATCCGCCGCCGTCGCCACGACCCGAGGACCTGCCCCATGCGCGAGAAGATGACCACCACCGCGACGCTGCCGACCGATGCGAAGAGCGCCGCACTCGCCGGCCGCGTATGGCTGCCGTCAGCGGGTCCAGCCGTGGTGCGCATCGAAGATGGCCGCGTGCTCGATATCACCGGCACTGCCACCACCATGCGCGATCTGTGCGAGAGCGTCGATCCTGCCGCCACCCTGCGCCAGGCCAAGGGCGCCGACATCGGCGATCTCTCGGCCATCCTCGCCAACACGCCCGAGGCGACGCGCGATCCGACGCAGCCCTGGCTGCTCACGCCGATCGACCTGCAGGCGGTGAAAGCTGCCGGCGTCACCTTCGCCCGCTCCATGCTCGAGCGCGTGATCGAGGAGCAGGCGAAGGGCGCGCCCGAGAAGGCGGCCGCCATCCGCGTCGAGGTGGAGCGCCAGCTCGGCGGCGATCTGCGCCGCCTGAAGCCCGGCTCCGCGCAGGCGCTGGCTCTCAAGAAGACGCTGATCGAGCAGGG
>JANOJW010000711.1:0-3921 GCA_031418955.1 Hyphomicrobiales bacterium
GTTCTGCTGGAAGCCGCTGGAGAAGTGGCCATGCAGATCGAGCACGAGCGGCAGCGGGGGCAGCTGTTGCTCGCGATGCCTTGTGAGCAGCCTCTGCACAGATCCGATGTGTTGATCGACATTTCAGAGCGAGTTCCGGCAACGTTTGTGCTCCGACTGCTGCTGCGCACCACCACGCGGTCCATGGAGCAACATCAGCGGGGGCGCTTCTGGTGCTCCAGTTGGAACGCGCGATAGGTCCGCTCGGCGGATTCGCGCTCGCGCGCCATGCGAAGGCGGCGGCTATCAAGGGATTCGCCGTCGGTTACGCGGGGCGTATCCGATTCAACTGACAGGTGACCGGCTTCGCCGAACTTGCGCCAGCCGTCCTGGCGCAGCGCAGGGATCGTCCAGTCGGGCGGAATGGTCATGGTGCGCTCCGGCAGCATCGCGCGCCTGAGCGATGGGCCGGTTACGATGACAGTGATCTCCGGACCGGCCGGCTGCGGCACTGTCGGAGCACCGTAACCGAGCGTCCAGGGCTCGATTTCTGGCAGCTGCACCATTCCACCGCTCGCCGGCGCCAGACGCTCGATGCGCAGCGAGTGACCGAGGGCTAGCTTGATCACCTCGCCCGCCTTCAGCGTGCGGCCGGTCTCAACACTCACGAACGCCGCATTGCCGTCGCGCAGATGCAGCCCGCCGCGGGCGTCGGCGACGCGTGTGCCCTCGAGCTCGGCGACGAGCACGGCTCCCTCGCTCAGCAGCCGGCTGCGTCCGACCGGATCGATCGGGTTGCCGCACGTGCTGACCGAAGGATCGCAGAGCGGCAGAGTCTGCGCACAACTGGCGATGTCCCTGCTGCAGGCCGGCGGCAGCTTCATCAGATAGCATCGCCCACGAGGACACAGGGCGTCGAGCTCGGCGGATGCCAGCGCCGATGGCGGGGCAGATCTCGCGGCGACGACCGCCGAGGGTGAGTCCGGTGGCGGGCAAATGACCTGCCAGCCATTCTGGCGCAGCGGTCCGGCCAGCACCTCGCATATCTCGCGATACTGGCATGGTCCGGGATTGCACACGCGCAGGCGAGGATCACGCGCGGACGGATCCGCGAGCGGCGGAGTCATTTCGGCCGCCGCCAGGCCGCCGAACTGGAACTGCGGCGTCTGCAGCAGCACCCCGCAGAAGCGCCGGAGCCCGGCGGCAAAGGTCGCGAGGCCCGGCGCGTCGGATGGCACGTCGGCATCGAGGAAGCGCTGCTCGGCCCAACCGGCGGACGACCACCCGAGCAGCACCGCGAGCCCGCCGGCCTCCGCGCCGTCGCTGATGCCGAGGTCACCGACCAGCCAGTCCTTGACAGTTGCTGCCGCCTCCCGGCGCGAGATCCTGCGGGACACGGCGGCGGCATTGATGCGCCCGATCTCGGCCAGCAGCCGGTCCATCCAATCGATGGCCACGCCGTCGGGCCGCATGCAGGCGCCCATCCGGTCCTCCCAGCCGAGCAGGCTTTGCAGGTTCATGCCGCGGAAGCCCGGCTCCGCATCAGAGATGAACAGGCCGGTATCGGCTGCGAGATCACGGTCTATGATGCTGCTGCCGCCGATATCGAAGAACAGCGGCCGCATCGGCCAGCCCAGGGCGGTGCGCGCCGACCGGATCAATGCGTGGGCGGGATAGCGCCTGACCGCTTCCGTCATCGCGTTCGCGTGGTGCTCCGGGTGGGCCGCGGGATTGTAGGCCGGATTGGGCAGCGGCGGCCAACCGTTGGCCATGGGCGGCACGCGCGGATCCCTCTCGATCCAAGGATCGAACACCAATGGCACCTCATACACCGGTCCGCCGCGCGACGGCGGCGCGCGATTGAAATGCGGGGCAGTCACGAGAACCTCGCGCAGCAGGGCCTTCAGCGAAAACTTGTTGGTGGTGAATACGGTCTCCGAGAGCGTGGCAAGCCGCTGGCCCTGGCCTTGTGAGCGGGGGAAGTAATTCGGGATGGTCAATGGGTAACCCATGACCTCGGCCCACACCCTGTTCACGAGCGTCACTGACGTCATGAACGCGAAGCTCTCGAGCGGATCGATGGCGCGCTTACCCGGGTTCGGGCAGTCGTCGGTGCGTCGCTGCTTGCAAGCCTTGCAGCCCGCGTTCACCGGCAGCCCGGCGATCCAGTCGCGGAGGACGGCCTCTTGCGTTCCGTCGAGGTAGCGGCCGCCATCCGCGGGCATGCGCGAGTCTTTCCGGCTGCAGTTCTCGTCGCCGTCGCTCACCGCCCGGATCTTCTCCCAGAAATAGCTCTTGGCCGTGTCGCCGGGACTGACGCGGGCGCAACTCTCTCGATTGAGAGCCGGCGATCTGATCAGTCTCTCGTAGAGGTCCTCGCTGGTGATATTGCCGCCGGGCGTCGTCCATCGGCCGTGGCATTGTCTGCACCGGCCGTTGAGGAGCCCCAGCACCTTTCGCTCCGCCTCTTGCTGCTCCGGCGTCAGCACCACGGCCTCGGGCAGACCCGCGCAGGCCTGGCAGAGCTGGCAGTAGGCGACGTCCGCCGGGCTCACCTTGCGGGTCAGGATCCCGCTCGCGCGCAAGATGTCGAATCCCCGCCGCAGCTCGCTTTCGACGTCGAAGATCGAGACGATCCCGCCCGACTTGGTGGCAAGCCGTGGCTTCAGCTGAATGCGGGGCGCCGGCGCTTCCGGGTTGGCCGGATCGGGCCGGAAGTTGGGATCATCGACAGTGAGCTCGGGATCGACGAAATCGGCAGGCTTGAAGGTGCCGCATCCCGACAGGCCCCAGGGCGCCACGCTACCGGGATCGCTGGATACAACATCTTTCCACCGGAGAAACGTCGACAGCGTCTGGGGAAAGGCCGGGCCAGTGCGGCTGCCGAGCAGGGCTTCCTCGAAGTGTCCGGGGATTGGATGTGTTCGCGACCAGAAGCTCGAGCGCCCCGTGACCGAATAGCTCGAGTTGTGGCAGATGAGACAGCTCGTCTTGCGGTGGAGATAGACGTTTTCGAACGTCGCGAGGAAGTCGTCCTGGATCTGCCGCTCCTTGATCATGTTGCCCTGGAGCGGTCTGCTGACGAGGGCAAACGAGTGCGCAATGAGGACCGGCGAAAGATCGTCGAGCCGCAGGCTCGAGCGTACGACGTCGCCCATATTGAACACCGCTGCGCTTTCGAATCGCTCGCGTGGCCCGCGGTCGCGGATCCAGCGCGCCAGTGCGTCACCTTGCGCCGCCGTGTTGCCGGTCGGCGCGTAGCAGCTCGAGAGGCTCTTGTCGCCTAAGCGCGGTGCGCGCAGGTGCTCAGTCAGCACCTCGGCCCAGTGTTCGATGAATTCGTCCGACTGCATGAGCGCGTCAAGCACTGGCCCGCGCCCGACTTGCGCCGCGAGGTCGGCGATGACCTTGATCTCCGAGTATCCCTTGGCCTTGCGGCCATAGAGCACGGGGAACACTTGCCTGGCCCAGGACGGATGATCGTTGTCCCGGGGCACGAGCGGCGGCTCCGCCCCTGTCGTCGATGGCGCTGTTGCAATGACCAGCAGGAAGGCAATGCAAATGATGCAGCGGAGCATGAAGGGCACTCCGTATATATTGCGCTATGACGCGCGTACGCCGAAAAGATCCGACTTGATTTTACGTATCGTCTCCAGGTGGTCGGCACCACCGGGATGCAGCCGGCTGGAGAGGTCACCGAGATTGATGTAGTCGCCGGTGAACGGGTTGATGCCTGCCGCCAGCAACGCGGCGGCGCGGACATCGGTTGCGGTGTAGAACTCCTCGGCGATCGCCTTGTTGTCGTTGATGCGGCCCAGGACGCGCGGCCTCGCGGCAGCGCTTTCGAAGGGCGCGATCGGACCGCCGATCATCGCGACGACATAGCCTTGAGGCCAGTGATCACGGCCGTCGCCATTGGGTGCCGGCGTCCGGCCAAATTCG
>JANOJW010000712.1:0-3426 GCA_031418955.1 Hyphomicrobiales bacterium
TCGTGACCGGAGCCGAGCACGACGATGTCGGTGCGCCGCTCGGGGCCGCCGTGGGCGCCGAACGAAATCGCGGTGGGGAAGCGGGTTTCGTGGAACATGGTGGCCTGTCGGAAGTCATGAGTGGCGAGTTCGTAGGTCGGAGTGAGCGGGCCCGAGCGAGTGGCGATGTGCTTGGCGTGCTAGCCCGCGAAGTCCGACAGCGGTGCGGGTGGGCCTGTCGGACTTCGCCGGGATTGGCGTTGTGCGAGAGCGTCGGCGCGCGGGCCGGCTCACTCCGACCTACAGGTTGCGAGAGCCCGAGCCGACGGCGCGCTGGAGAAGCGCGGCGATCTGGGTTTCGGTGCGGCGGAAACTGTCGGCGTCGGGCGTCGAGATATTGAAGGTGATCATCGGCCCGCCTGACGCGCCGCTGGCGGCAACGCCGAGGCGGCCGTCGGGACCGCGCGCCAGCGGGAGGATTGCCTCCGCACCGCGCTCGCCGGCAAGCCCGGTACCGCGGCCGAGCGGGAAGGTGACGGGTGAGCCGATGACGCCGCCTTTGGCAAACGGGATCGGTGCCGATGCACTGAGCATCGGGGCGCCAGCTTTACCCAAGCCGCCGGCCGCGGGAGCGGTGACGCCTGTTAGAAGGCTCGAGAACGCGCTGCCGATGGCATTTTCCAGCGGCTTGAAGGCGGCGCGAAAGGCGATGCGCGAGAGCGAGAGACCGAGCTGGCGCACCACGTCGCCAAGGCCGCGGCCCTGGAGGGCGAGGCCCTCGAAGGCCCGGCCGAGGCTCGAGCCGAACTGCTTGCCGAGCGCGAGCGAGGTGCGCATCTCGGTGTTGAGGCCGGAGAAGGTCGAGCGCGTGCGATCGGCGCTGTCGTGCATGCCGCGGGCATCGAAGTCGAGGGTGAGGGGGGACGGTGTGTCGGGTGTGTCGGGCATGGGCTCGTTGGTCGTTGGTCGTTATCGTTCGGCGCCAGGCTAAGGCCGGGTACCGTCGGCACTGCGGTGAACTGAGCGCGCGGCTCGCTTGGTGCCACGGTGCCAGGCTGAAGCCAGGCACCTACGTGTCGGGGAAGCGGTTGGTGAGGGCGGCGAGAGTCGTGCGGGAGGGAGGCGCGGCGGCACCGGTCACGCCGTGATGCCAGTTGACAGCTGAGGCGAGTTCGCGCGGCGTCATCGACCAGAAGTGAGCGGGGGGCAGGCGAAGTAGTCCGAGGCCGGCGGCCATCACCTCGTCCCAGGGAAAGGGTCGGGGGTGTGGCGCACCTCCGGCGCGCTTACGACTGTTGAGTCGTCATCACTGGCGCGGCCGCCGCCGGAGACGCCGAAGGTGGCGGCGAGCAGGCGCGAGACGATATCGACGAAACCGGCAGCGCCACCGTCGGCCTGCAGACGCTGCACGGCGCTGTCGGCGATCTCGACGCCGGCGCCGCGCAAGCCCGCGCCGATGATCCGCGTGGCGTCACGGGCCGACAGACGGCCGCTGCCGAAGCGCTCGGCGAGCGCCAGCATGTCCTCGTCGCCGAAGGCTGCTTCGAGTTCGGCGAGCGCGCCGAGTGTGAGGCAAAGACGGTGCGGTCGGCCGTCGAGCGTGGCTTCGATCTCGCCACGGTGGAGGTTGGGCATGTTCTCGCTCACGCGCTGATCCGCGCGCCTTTCTGTGGGAGTGGTGACTGCTTGAGGTGGGTGCGCGCGGGCGCTCGGAACGAGCGGTGCCAGGCTGAAGCCAGGCACCTCAAGCGGCGGTGAAGGTGATCTCGCCAGCGGACTCGATAGAGAGCTCGAAGGCGATCTCGGCGTCGTGGCGGCCCGACAACTCGAACGAGGTGATCTGGAAGGAACCCTGCATGGTGCCGAAGTCGGGGATCACGATCTGCCAGGGCCTGATCGTGCCGGCGAAGGCGTAGGCGCGGATGGTGGCGTCGGAGGCGGCGTCCTTGAAGATGCCGGCGCCCGAGACGCGGGCGTTGCGGACGCCGGCGCCCTCGAGCAGCTCGCGCCAGCGGCCAGCGGACTCGGAGTGCGTGATGTCGACAGTGTCGGTGTTGATCGAGATCGAGCGCGAGCGCAGGCCCGCGACGGTGACGAACGTGCCCGCGCCATCAGCGTCGAGCTTGAGGAGGAGGTCTTTGCCTTTCTGGGCAGCCATGGGAGTCCTGGGTGATTGTGGTGGGTGACGTGAAGGGGTGAGGTGAGTCGTGAAGTAAAGAGGCTATGGAGCAAGTGGCCGCCCCACACCCCAACCCTCTCCCCGTCGCTAAGTGCGTCATGGCGAAGCCATGCTCCGCATGGACGCACGGGGAGAGGGGGATTACAGCGGCTCGGTGACGGCGCGGAGGCGGACGAGGCCGTGGTAGGTCTCGCCGTCGGGCTCGCGGCGGGCGTCCGAGAAGACGTGGCGCAGATTGATCAGGCGATGCCCGGCGAGGGTGAGCGCGCGGTCATGGAGAGCTGACTTGAGTGCGCCCATGATCTCGTGCGTCTCCTTACGGCCGGAGTTACGCGACCAGACGTGCAGCGTGAGCGTGTGCTCCTCGCCCGGGTCGGTGGCGGTGCTCCAATCGCGCGATGTGGATTGGCCAAGCGTGAGATAGGGGTAGGGCGTGTTCTGCGGCACATCGTCGTGGATGCGAGGTGAGCCGACAATGGCGGCGAGGCCTGGGTCGGTGGTGACGGTCGCGTAGATCGCTTGCTGCAGTGACCAGCTGGCGGAGGGCATGGGGCACCTGAGGGAGTCGGGGTTGGGAATGGGGAGTAGGGGGTGGGGAACGCGGAATGCGGGAGAGGCGAGCCTGGCGACTCACTCTCCACGCCCCACGCGCTATTCCCTCCTGCTCATACAGATCCCGCTCGCGACAGAGGCCGCGCATGTGGGACGAAGGCAGGATGGATGTCGCCTAGGCACGCTCAATGGGGAACGGGCTCGGCTGCCAGTAGGCTTCGAGCTTCATGTTGCGAATGGTCTCGGCTTCCCACTCGTGCAGCGCTGTGGCGAGGCCGGCACGGTCATCAGCTTCGATCAACGCCTTCAATCGCTTCAAGCCCGTCAGACGGCACCTAGTGCTTTCGGCATCTTTCGGAGTGGGATCAGGTAGACGTTCGAGGTGGACCTTTGCCAATTGACGCGCCTGCTCGATCTCCCCGAGAGCGACGTGAACAACTATCTTGTCCGAGCCGTGGTGCATGATCCACGTTTCTAAAGTCCGACCGGGTTCGGTCCAGCCTTTTCGGATCATGGCAACGAAGTCGCCGAACGAGTCTACCGAACGCAGAATGGGTAGTGCGTTCCGTTCGATGTCATCGAGGAGCTCGTCTGGCATGCCGGGGTCGGTTGCGCGCCAGACACCGGTCTTTCCGTAGAGCAGGCAGCCCCAAGTCAGATGTGCACGGCGCCGCGGCAAGAACAGCGGATAAACGAACCATTGCGGATTGAGAATA
>JANOJW010000713.1:0-9414 GCA_031418955.1 Hyphomicrobiales bacterium
ATCTTCTCCATCTTGGCTTCGAGCGACTGCTGGATGTCGAGCATCACCTCCGGGTTGTTCATCAGGTAGTCTTTGACGATCCGTTCGATCGCAGACTTCTGGTCGTCATTGAAAAGGGCGTACGGATTGGCGCCAGGAGCGGCTTGCACCGGCGGGACAGGCGCGGGGGTTGGGGCCGGAGCAGGCGCTTGCGCGACCGGCGTGGGGGCCTGGGCAATCTGGACCGGCGCGGGCTGAGGCAAGGCGGGCGGGGTCGTTACGCTCTTTGTCGGACTGACGGGCGAGGCGACCGGACTGCCGCCGGAGCCTGCGATCAGCACGCCGCCGAGCACGACCGCCGCGACAGCGCCGACGATCGCCATGAGCCGCGGCACCGTATTGATGAAGTTCGCCATGAGGGATGTCCGCCAGTTCTCTGCCCGTGCTGCCGATGATTGGAGTGTGTGCGAGAGGCTATATAGCCATCACGACTTGATCTTGTAATTCACGATGTCGCCAGCGCGGATCGCTTCCGGGGTACCATGCTTAAGGCCACGCAGCGCGCGCTTGGCAAAGATCTGTGCGTCCTTGACATTGCCCGACAGGAAATGCGCCTCAGCCGTCGCATACTCGGCCTGAGGGAGCAGGTCCTTCTTGGCGTAGGCGTTGGCGAGAACGCTGTAGGCCTCGGGACTTGGATCCTTTTCGATCGACTTGCGGGCGAGCCCGATCGCTTCGTCCGCGCCGGGCAATCCCCGGCTCTGCAGCAGCGCCTCGGCGAGGCGCACCGACATGAACGCCGTGTTGGGGCTGAGCGCGATCGCCTTGCGGATCGGCTCGACGGCTTCGCCTTGCCGGCCCGAGGTCATCAGCACGTGGCCCTTGAGCTCCCAGAAATAGGGGTTCTTAGGCTCGCTCTTGATCAACGCATCGATCTCCTCGAGACCGGCGGGCGTCACACTCGGGCAGCGGCCGGAGCAATTGCCTGTGCAACTGTTGGCGATCGCCCGGGCATACCGCGCCGGCAGGCTGGTGTTGGCCACCGGATACTCGCGCACGACATCGAGCCGGGGCCGGCAGAAGCCGCGCAACTTCGCCCGCATCAGATCGTGCCGCAGCTGCAAGGGCGCCGGATCCCTCTCGTTGGCAAACGCACTTTTCTGCACGGCACTGCGCAGCTGCGCCAGTCGGTTGGCGGCCACCGGATGACTGCGCGCGAAGGCGTCCTGGCTCGCCTCCGAGAGGAACTCCTGCTGTGCGAACCGCTCGAACGTTTCGAGCAGGCCTCGGCCCGACTGCCGTGTCGCATTGAGATAGGCAAGGCCCGCCTGGTCGGCAGCCGACTCCTGGGCGCGCCGTTCCGCGAGCAGCGAGCGCTCGACGATCGAGCAGCCGCCCGCCATGACGCCGGCGCCTGCCCCGGAGGTCTGGCCGCCGCCGCCCGCCACCATCAGGCCGACGCCGAGGATCTGGAACAGCAGGCACTTGGTCTGGTCTTGCGCGATACGGGCGCGCAGGGCAGCGAGATGACCGCCGGAGATATGGCCAACCTCGTGCGCGATGACGCCGATCACTTGATTGGGCGTCGGCGATTCCAGCAGGGCGCCGGTGTTGATGTACACATTGCGGCCGTCGATCACGAACGCGTTGAAAACGTCCTGGTTGACGATGCGCATGGCGACGCGATCGGAGCCCAGGTTGGCGGCGCGGAAGATCGGCCGCGCGTAGTCCTTGAGCAGCTCCTCGATCTCGGTATCGCGAATGAAACTGATGCGTTGCGCTTCGGCAGGAGCTGGCGCCACCACCTGCAGCGCCCCGGCGGCGGCCATTGCCGTCAACGCGCGCGAGGCGGCGCGCCTGAAGCCGGTTCGTGCGTTCGCCGAGGTGCGCATGATCTTGCTCTGCGGTAGACGTTGACGATCCCGACTCTGGGCACTGTCGAACACACGCTTAGCACGGCCGCCCATCCCCCGCATGCGGCGGCTGGTCTCCGCTCGCCAGGCACCTTATAACGCGCTCGATAACGCTGGCGAGCGTCGCACACGCCGGGCGTGAAACTGAACGGCTCCCGTGGCGATTTCGGGGCAGACCGGAGCAGCCGATGACTAACGATCGCATGGGCCGGGCCGCCGGGCTGCTGCTCAACCCGCCGTCCGCGCGCAGCGGCATCGCCCCGTTCATCGTCATGGATGTGATGCGCCAGGCCGCGGCTGCCGAGGCTGCGGGAAAGCACGTCATCCACATGGAGGTGGGCCAGCCGTCCACCGCCGCCCCCAAGGCCGCCCGCGAGGCGGTGAAGCGGGCGCTCGACACCGACAAGCTCGGTTACACGCTGGCGCTCGGGCTCGCCCCGTTGCGGGAGCGCATCGCCCGACTGTACCAAGAGTGGTACGGCGTGACCGTCTCGCCTGAGCGGATCGTCGTCACCAGCGGATCGTCGGCCGCCTTCGTGCTGGGCTTCCTCGCACTGTTTGATCCCGGCGCCCGGGTGGCTTTGCCGGCTCCCGGCTATCCCTGTTACCGCCACATCCTGACCGCGCTGGGCGCAGCGCCGACCAACATCGAGACAGGGCCCAATAGCCGCTGGATGCCGACCGCCGCCCAGATCGAGGAGGCCGACGAGCGCAGCAAGCTCGCGGGTCTCTTGATCGCGAGCCCGGCGAACCCCACCGGCACCATGCTCGAGCCGCAGCGCCTGGCCGAGATCGCCGCACTCTGCAAGCGGCGCGGTATCTGGTTCATCTCCGACGAAATCTATCACGGCCTCACCTACGGCTTGGCCGAGGCGACGGCACTCCAGTTCTCCGACGACGTCGTGGTGATCAACAGCTTCTCGAAGTTCTTCTCGATGACCGGCTGGCGGGTCGGCTGGATGGTGGTGCCGGAGGGCCTGGTGCGCACCGTCGAGCGACTGGCGCAGAACCTCTACATTTCCCCGCCGGCGATCGCCCAGGTCGCAGCGCTCGGCGCCTTCGACGGCATGGACGAATTGGCCGCCAACAAGCGCGTCTACACGGCGAACCGCACGTTGCTGCTCGCCGAGCTGCCGAAAGCGGGGTTGGGAAAAATCGTGCCGGCCGACGGCGCGTTCTATCTGTACGTCGACGTCGGCGATTATACCGACGACAGCCTCTCCTTCGCGAAACTGCTGCTCGAGGAAACCGCGGTTGCCGCAACCCCCGGCGTCGATTTCGACGAAGCGCGCGGGCGCCGCTTCATCCGCTTCTCCTATGCGGGAGCTACGGCCGAGATGGCGGAGGCCGCCGCGCGCTTGCAGCGCTGGGGACGGCTGCAAGGTCGGTGATGGCGATCCGCGCGTCCGGTGACCTGGGCCTGTGGCGCGCTGCGGGTCAGTTGCGACTATCAACAGCGCAGCCCTGGAAAGCTAGTGACAGGGGGTGAGCGGCACGTCTAAACCTAGTCGCACTTGCAATTGACACGGGTGGCGCGGGCTGACGCGCTGGCGGTCTGGAACCTCACGCATGCCGCATCGGGAAATCGCACCCTTCGAGGGTGAGCTGACCCCGCCGTACACGATGGTGCGGCCCCGAGTCGCAGCTACGCCCTTCGTGTTCTGCTCGCCCCATTCGGGCAACGTCTATCCTCGTTCCTTCCTTGCCGCCTCGCGCCTCGACGCCGCAGCGCTCCGCAAGTCCGAAGACTGCTACGTCGACGAATTGTTCCAGACCGTCGCTGGCCTCGGCGCGCCGCTGATCGCCGCGCGCTTTCCCCGCGCCTTCGTCGACGTCAATCGCGAGCCGTTCGAGCTCGATCCGGAGCTCTTCAACGAGGCACTGCCGAGGTTCGCCAACACGCAGTCGGTCCGCGTCGTCGGGGGCCTTGGCACCATCGCCCGGATCGTCGCTGACGGCGAGGAGATCTATCGAGAGCGCATGACGGTCGCCGAAGCAATGACGCGCATCGATCGATTGTACCAACCCTTCCACGATGCCTTGGCGGGGCTGTTGGACGAGACCCGGCGCAAGTTCGGCATCGCCGTGCTGATCGACTGTCACTCGATGCCGTCGTCTTCGATCGGGCAGCCGGCCCAGCCGCGGCCCGACATCGTGCTCGGCGACCGCTTCGGCGCCTCGTGCGATGCAAGGCTCACACGCTTCCTGCGCGAACAGTTCCAGGAGGCGGGGTTCGAAGTGCACCTCAACCGGCCTTACGCTGGCGGCTACATCACCGAGAACTATGGAAAGCCCATGCGCGGCTTCCATGCCCTGCAGATCGAGATCAACCGGGCGCTTTATCTGGATGAGGCGTCGTTCCAGCGCACGAGCAACTTCCCCCGCCTCCAGCAGAACCTCGGGCGCGTCATGGCAAGCCTCATGGCCGGCTTGCCGGACCTATTGCGGGGGCGCGCTGCCGCAGCGGAATAAGGCAGGACGCAACAAGAAAAGGGGCCGCCCGTTACCGAGCGGCCCAAGTCTAGGGAGGAAACGCCCAAAGGAGGGCTGTGGAGCGGCGAAGCAAGCTTCATCCGCCTCACGAGCTGAACTTAGGGTGCGTCGCAGCGGGCTTCAAGGTGAAAAATTGTGCGATGCGATCGCTGCAGTGCGTAATGATTGGTCGGATCCGAATATTACTTAATCTATTCAATGGGTTAATATTCAAGATGTGACCGATCGGCTCGTTGGCATGCCAGCCATAGCATGGCTGCAAGGCTCGTCCCGCTTGCCCGTGAGGTGGTCCTACTTGGATGGTGGGGGCCCGCTTGGCGATGGACCGCAACAAATGGCAGGCTTGCCTCGTGGTCGAGGGCAGGTGACACCGGCGCCGTAACGCATTCGAGGCGGCCCGTTCACGCAGCCGCCCAAGGACACCCATGAGCAAAGCCCCAGTCGAGAAGCCGTCAAAACAGCTTCTCCACCTCGTGTTCGGCGGCGAGCTCACCTCCCTCGAGAGCATCGAGTTCGTCGATCCCTTCAAGCTCGACATCATCGGCATCTATCCGAACTACGCGGAAGCCCATAGGGCCTGGAAAGGCGCGGCCCAGCGCACTGTCGACAACGCGCACATGCGCTACTTCATCGTCCACATGCACCGCCTGCTCGACCCGGGCACCACACCGAAAAAGTAGATCGAGCCCTTGCATTTCCACCAAAAGGTGGGAGGTCTGGAGGGCTCCGTCCGCTGGCGGGGTTCGGGGTGCGCAGCCCCACTTGCGATTTGACACGAGGATGATGTGAGCGAGGCGACCACCACGCCCGAGGCGCCTCGGCCTGGCCCCAAGCCCGCCGACGCGCTGCGGCTCGATGATCGCACGCGCGGCCTCCTCATGCGCCTCGTGCGCGACTGGGTGCAGCCGCGATGGCGCGAGCTCAGCCTCGCTTTTGGGCTGATGGTCGGCCTCGCGACGGTCACCGGGCTCTATCCCCAGCTCATCAAGTACGCCTTCGACATGCTGCCGAAGGGCGACTTCGGGGTCATGTACAGGATCGCCGGGCTCATCATCCTCGCCACCTCCGTCCGCGCGCTGCTGCTCTATCTCTCGACCGTCGCCACCAACCGCATCGTCATGCGCATCTGTGTCGACATGCAGCGAGCCGGCGTCGCCCATCTGCTCAGGGCCGACTTCGCGCGCCTCACGCGCGATGCGCCGGGCCAGCTCATCTCGCGGCTCACCAACGACATCGGCCAGATCCAGGTGGCCATGCAGGCGGCATTGACCACCGCGGTGCGCGATGCGCTGACCATCGCTGCCCTCGTCACCTACATGCTCTGGAGCGACCCGCTGCTGTCGCTGATCGTGCTCGGCGTCTATCCGCTCGTGATCCTTCCCATCATCGGCATCGGCAAGCGGCTGAAGCGCGTGGCGCGGCGCACGCAAGAGGAGCTCGCCGTGATGCTGACCCAGCTTTCCGAGAAGCTCGGCAGCGCGCGGCTGGTCAAAACCTATGGCCTGGAGACCTACGCGGCGGACCGCATGATCGGCAGCTTCGAGCAGATCTTTACGCTGCGCATGAAGGCGGTCCGCAGCCGCGCGCGGCTCGACCCGATGCTCGAGGCGATCGGCGGCATCGCGGTCGCCGGCGTCATTGCGCTCGCCACCTGGCGGATCACCAAGAACATCGCGACCATCGGCGACTTCATGGCTTTCGTGACGGCCCTTGTGCTCGCCGCGCAACCGACGCGGGGCCTGGGCAATCTGTCGGTCCGCGTGCAGGAGGGCTTGGCTGCAGCCGAGCGCTTCTACGATCTCCTCGACGAGAAGCCGGCGATCGTCGATGCGGACGACGCCAAGTCGCTCGAGGTCACGGCGGGCGCGATCACCTTCGAGAGCGTGAGCTTCGCCTACGACGCCGAAAAAGGCCAGCCGGCACTGCGCCAGTTCTCGCTCGCTGTTCCGGGCGGCAAAACGGTGGCGTTGGTCGGCCGCTCGGGTGCGGGCAAGTCGACGGTGATGAACCTCGTCCCGCGCCTGTTCGACGCCAGCGAAGGCCGCATCCTGATCGACGGGCAGGACTTGCGCGGGGTGACTATCGCCAGTCTGCGGCGCGCCGCGGCAATCGTCTCGCAGGACGTCACTCTGTTCGACGACAGCATCCGCGCCAACATCGCGCTCGGCCGTCTCGAGGCCTCGCAAGCCGAGATCGAGGCTGCCGCCCGGGCCGCCGCCGCGCACGGCTTCATCCTGGAGCAGCCCGCCGGCTACGACACCGAGATCGGCGACCGCGGCATGCGGCTCTCGGGCGGCCAGCGCCAGCGGCTGGCGCTCGCCCGCGCGATCCTGAAGGACGCGCCGATCCTGCTGCTCGACGAGCCGACGAGTGCGCTGGACGCTGAATCCGAACGGCTGGTGCAGCAGGCGCTGGCAACGTTCACCAAGGGCCGCACCACGCTCGTCATCGCGCATCGGCTATCGACCGTGCAGAACGCCGATCTCATCTGCGTGATGGACGAAGGCCGCCTCGTCGAGACCGGCACGCATCGTGAGCTGATGGCTCGCAATGGCGTCTACGCTCGCCTCGTCGAGACGCAGCTCACCGGCGAGCCGCGCCAGGACGCGGCGCAGTAAGCTTCGACGCGGTGCTCATCCCTCGAAGCCGTACTCCCGGCGCGCGGCCTCGGCCGTGACATAGCCCTCCGCCACATCCCGTGCGACGGCACTACGCGCCCGCTTACTTGGATCACCATACCCGCCGCCGCCGGCTTCCGTTATGGTCATGCGTGCGCCTGGCGCCACCTCGATGCGGCCCTTCGCATGTACGGGCTTGCCTTCGACCGCATGCACGCGCCGAGCCCCGACCCCGCCGCCAAAGAAGCCTTTCGACGGGAACTCCGTGCGGTTGCCCATGCCGAGCATGACGAGGATCTCGCCGGTGTCGTTGCGCAGCACGACCTCCTGGCCGAGCCCGCCGCGAAACTCACCAGCGCCGCCTGTGTCGGGGAGCAGCTTCTTGTGCTCGATCGTGGTGTGCGTCAGCGTCTCCCACACCTCGACCGGCACCGCCGCCATGTTCGAGGGATGCGGCAGCGTCGACCAGCCGTCGAGTCCCGCGAGCGCGCCATAGCCGCCGGATGCGAAGTAGATGGTCGCGAACGGACGGCCGTCGCGGCGCGTGCCTTGATAGGTGACGAGGTTCATCATGCCGCTGTCGGCCTGCACGCGATCGGGGCAGGCGTCGGCCAATGCGCCGTAGATGAGCGGCGTCACGAAATGCCCCATCGCATGCCGTCCGCCGGTCGGGAACGGCGGTTGCGCGTTGAGGATGCACCCTGTCGGCGCCGACGCGGTGATCGGGGCCGTGGAACCCTGGTTGTTGGGGATCGACGGCAGCGTCAATGTCTTGATCGCGTGCAGCGTCATCGCGTTGGTATAGCAGAACGGTACGTTGACGCCCGCCCGCACGCAGCCCGAGGTGCCCTCGAAGTCGGCGTGAATGCCGTCACCTTTGACGTCGAGGCGCACCGCGTAGGTGACCGGCCCCTCGAAGCCCTCGACGCTGATGCGGTTGGTGTAGGTGCCTTGGCGCAACTCGCGGATCTTGCCCCGCATTGCGGACTCCGACTGGCTGCGGATGGCGCGCGACAGCGGCATCAGATCGTCGAGGCCGTACTCGTCCATGAAGGCCAACAGCTCGCGCCCGCCGACTTCGTTGCAGGCGACGTTGGCCATGATGTCGCCCATGGTCTGCTCGGGAACGCGCACATTGGTGCGCACGATCTCGACGATCAGCTCGTTGAGGCGCCCCTCATCATAGAGCTTGCAGATCGGGAGGCGCAGGCCCTCCTGATACACGTCGGTCGCCGATGAGCCAAAGCCGGTGCCGCCGATGTCGGGGAGATGCGTGATGCTCATCGTGTAGGCCACGATGCGCCCTTTGCGGAACACCGGCCGCATCATGGTGATGTCGAAGAGGTGACCCGTACCCATCCACGGGTCGTTGGTGATGATCACGTCACCGGGTTTCAACGTGTGTGCGGGAAAGCGCTTCAGCATGTGGCGCGCGGTGACCGGTGCCGAGCCGATGAACACCGGCACGCTGAAGGTGCCCTGCGCGATCGAATTCGCTTCCGCGTCGAGCACGACGCAGGTGAGATCGTAACTCTCGTTGACGATGGTGGAGAACGACGAGCGCACCAGCGTCGTCACGATCTCGTCGGTGAGCGAGACCAGCCGGTCCCACATGATGCCAAGGTTCACGGCGTCGAATTCGGATCGGGCCATCGTCAGCTTTCCACTCGCCAGAGCGACCCGTGCGGGCCGGCTCAATGCCGTGTGTTCTCGCACGGCGGCCGCCGACTGTTAATGGCGAAGTCGCAAGTGTTCGCGCGCCGGCCGCGGCAAATCGATCACGTGGCCCGATGCATTGCATCCAACACCTTCTTGGTCGTTGTCGTTTGCCGCAAAGCTCGTATGCTGGCCCCCGTATTGAAGACAGCGTCTAAGTCTACAAAGTCATTGCGGCGGGGTGCGTCATGAGTGGTCCCGAACGAAAGCCCGATAGTCCCAAGCGCCGGCTACCGGCCTTGGCCATGTTGCCGGGAATGGTGGTCTGGTATGGCGTCCGCGCACTGACGCAAACCGGCGTCCGCGACGTCTTCTCGCGCGCCGTCGGGCGCTACACCGACCAGCGCATCCTGCAGGCGGCCGTAGACTATCCCACGAAGAAAGAGCTCGTCGAGCGATACGACACCACGCTCGCCGGTCGAGAGTTGCCAGTGATCGAGGGCGGCGTCTGGGTGGACTACGTCGCCGACACCGGCGACGGCTTCAGCTCGACCTATGCCATGGCGGGCCTGATCTCAGCCGACGCGGTCGAGGTCGACGTCGGTGGCGAGACGAAGCGTCTGCCCGCCGGCCAGTTGCTGATCATGGGTGGCGACCAAGCCTACCCCTACGCCTCCGACGCAGAGTATGTTCGCCGCCTGCGCCAGCCGTTCGACATCGCCATCCACCATGCAAGCGAACTCGATGGACAGCGC
>JANOJW010000714.1:0-9111 GCA_031418955.1 Hyphomicrobiales bacterium
TGCTCCTGCAGTTCATATGCGCCGCTCGATCGAACGCTGGCTTGGCGTCGCGGTCAAGTCGAACGAAAACCCCTCCCCGCGGCAGGCCGCGGAGAGGGGCTTGACGTGGTGCTTGCAACCCTCAGAGGCTGCGGTCGACCATCGAGCACAGCGTCGCCGCGCTCGACTTCTCGACGGCACCCGGCGCCTCCTCGACGTTCAGCACTTTGACCACGCCATTGTCGACGGCCATTGCGTAGCGCTTCGAGCGCACGCCGAGGCCACGGGCGGTCAGGTCCATGTCGAGGCCGATCTTCTTTGCGAAGTCGGCGCCGCCGTCGGCGAGCATGGTGATCTTGCCGTCGGCGCCAGTGGCCTTGGCCCACTCGGTCATCACGAACACGTCGTTGACAGACGTGCAGGCGACGGTGGCGTAACCTTTGCCCTTGAGCTCGGCGGCGCGATCGACAAAGCCCGGCATGTGCGTCTTGTGGCAGGTCGGCGTGAAGGCGCCTGGCACCGCGAACAGCGCCACCTTCTTGCCGCCGAACACCTCAGCCGTAGTCGCGGGCTTGGGCCCTTCGCCGGTCATGATCATGAACGTCGCGTCGGGAAGCTTGTCACCAACTTGGATGGCCATGGAACTCTCTCCTGATGATCTCAACGTCTCAACGCACGTCTTGGGGACCGGGCCACATCGGGCGACGGTTGACCAAGATCTATAGCGCTGAACCACGCGACGGGGAAGCGCCTCGCTCCGAAGTCGAGCACGAGCATCGGTCGCATTCGAGTCCGTTTCGAAGTGGCGAGTGTTTGATCGAGACTATTGGCGCAGTCTGCGCCCGTTCAATTGGTCGGATCGACGACGGCCCGGCTCGAGCGAGTGTAGCGGCGCACATGCACGGTCGCCTTCTCGCCGGCGCGCCGCGACGGCTCCTTGCCAACGACGGGCTTGGGCGCGGACCGGGCGAACCAGTCTTTCACGCACGGGTCGTCGGCGTGTTTCGCCCGGTTCGAGGAATCGACCTTGAGCGTGCGGCCGTCGGCGCACACGAACATCTCGGACGCAGCCGCATGCCCGGCGCCCGCTGCCGCAATGGCGCCGCCGACGAGCAGATAGATCGAGATCTCTGATATCCGGCGGAGCATGACCGATCCTCTCGGTGGGCCCTACGCCCGGGGAGGAGGCTATCAACAGCGCGCGACCAAAGTCTTAATGGGCACCCTCAAAATCGGGCCAGCAGCTCGGGCCGGTACTCGAAATGCATGGTGTCGTAGTGATACCAGCGCCCGCCCCAGATGAAGCCGTGCCGCTCGAAGATCTCGACGATCTCCATCGGGATCTTGTTCACGAACGCGTAACGGCCGTCCTTGCCGGGTTTCGTCCACTGCCAGTAGTGCGAGTGCTTCAGAGCGATATCGATGGCGATGCCGTGGCCATGCACGCTCTGGCGCTTGGTGCCAGCGATCGGTCGGCAGGTGTAGGTGCCGGCCGTCGGGAACAGGTAGGTATCGAAGCTCGCCGGCAGCTGGTCGAGGTCGCGGCTGACGGCAGCGAGCCGTTCGGCGACCCCGTTCGCCGCATGCACCTGCAGTGGTTTCCCCCACTTCTTCGGCAGCCAGATCACCTCGGTCAGGCGCTGGGCCACCTCGCCCTTGCGGCAGTCGCCGTACATCTTGTTGAACAAAGGTTCAAAGCGCACGCGGCCCGGGTCCACTTCCAACGCCGGTGGCAGCGCCCGCCCGCGCGGGTACGGAAACGCGAACATGTCCTTCAGGTCGGGCTCGTCCAGCAGCTTGGCGAACGGCTTCGGACCCCGGCCATCGTCGATGACCATGCGCGTGCCGTCCTTCCAGACGAGGTCGGCCCCCTCGATGCGGTCGAGGAACTCCGGGTAGACCTTGACCAGGTGTTCGAGGTTCAGCGCCAACTCCGGCGGCAGCGCCCGGGTTTGCGCACGCAACGGCCCCGAACCGATGGGGAAAATCGCCAGCAACAGTGCGCACCGCAGGACCTGGATCCATGTCATCGGGTATTGCAAAGCCTCACTCCAACGTGGGCGCATGCGGCGGACCTGCGACACACCCGGGAAGTAACGATTTCTCCCGATCGTGGCCAACCTGCGCTTTACCCAGCGGCGCAGGATGTTAGAGTCGTGGTCAAGATGTGACCAGTTGCTTGCCTGAAGATCGTTGCTAGGCCCCGCGCCCGGCCCCGATGTGAGCAAATCCAGGCCCTGGGGAAAATCGAACGTGGAAGATCCTGGCGACGACGACGCCGCGGCCCTGGACGCCGCGCCCGACGATACTGGTTCGCAGCATCGTGCTGCGGTCCCCCAATCCGATCACCAATCTCCCGACCTGCAGCCACCCGACCTGCAGCCACAGAGGCGCCGAGATGGCGATCAGGACCGCGACTGGAACGGGCATAGTTGGCCGGCCTACGGCGCACTCGATCTCGGCACCAACAATTGTCGCCTGCTGATCGCCCGGCCCTCGCGCCGCGGCTTCCTTGTGGTCGACGCCTTCTCGCGCATCATCCGGCTCGGCGAGGGTGTCGGGGCCAGCGGCCGCCTCGCCGACCATGCCATGGAGCGCACCATCGATGCGCTGCGCGTGTGCGCCAGCAAGCTCGCCCGGGCGAACGTGCATCGCTACCGGCTGGTCGCGACCGAGGCCTGTCGCATCGCTGCGAACGGCCAGAACTTCCTCGACCGCGTGCGGTCCGACACCGGGCTCAACATCGAGATGCTCTCGCGCGAGAACGAGGCGCGGCTCGCGGTGTCGGGCTGTGCAGCCTTGCTCGACCGCAATTCCAAGCTGGTCCTGGTGTTCGATATCGGTGGCGGCTCTTCGGAGCTGATCTGGCTCGACCTCTCGAAAGACGGCGTTTCGCCGCCCGGCCAATCAGCGCCTGAGCGCATCGAGGCGCAGAACGCGATCGCGGCATGGACCTCGCTCTCCGTCGGCGTGGTGACGCTGGCGGAAAAGTTCGGCGGTCGGCATGTCACGCGCGACGATTTCGAGGCGATGGTTGCATATGTGCGGGCGCTGCTCGAGCCGTTCGAGGCTGAGCACGGGTTCCGCCAGCGGCTCGATCGCGGCGAGCGGGCCCATCTGCTCGGCACCTCGGGCACGGTGACCACTGTCGCCGGCATCCACATGGGGCTGCGGCGGTACGATCGCTCGCGGGTCGACGGGTACTGGATGCGCACGCGCGACGCCCTCGCGGTGACCCAGAACCTGCTCGACAAGAGCTATGAGCAGCGCATCGCTGAGCCCTGCATCGGCCGCGATCGGGCCGACCTCGTGCTCGCCGGTTGTGCCATTCTCGAAGCGATCGCCCGGGTGTGGCCGTGCGAGACGCTGCGCGTCGCCGACCGAGGTCTGCGCGAAGGCATCCTCTCCTCGTTGATGACGGAGGATGGCGTCTATCGCGGCAGCCGCCGCCGGCACAGCAACGGAGGCGGCCGATGAGGCCGCCACGCGGCAGCAAGCCTGGCGGCTCGGGGGGCGGTGGAAAAGGCAAAACCGGCGGCAAATCCGGTGGCGCTGGCCCATCCTCGAAAAATTTCGGCAGCGCTCGCGACATGACGGTGCGGCTGAAAACCGCGCGCGGGCGCACGCTGTCCTCGCAGCGCTGGCTCGAGCGGCAGTTGAACGACCCGTATGTGGCGGCGGCCCAGCGTGAGGGATGGCGATCGCGTGCCGCCTTCAAGCTGATCGAGATCGACGACAAGCACAAAGTCCTCAAAGCTGGACAACGCGTCATCGATCTGGGTGCAGCTCCCGGCGGCTGGTCACAAGTCGCCGCGCAGCGCGTGAAGGCCGACGAGGGGCGCGGCCAGGTGGTGGCGATCGACTATCTGGCCTTCGATCCCATTCCTGGCGTCGCCATCCTCGAGCTCGACTTCCTCGACGACAGCGCGCCCGAGAAGCTCATGGCGCTGTTGCGCGATCGACAGGCCGACGTCGTGCTCTCCGACATGGCGGCGCCGACAACCGGTCACACCAACACCGATCACCTGCGCATCATGGGCCTCGCGGAGGTGGCATTGGCCTTCACACTCGAGGTGCTGGCGCCGGGCGGCGCGTTCCTGTGCAAGGTGTTCCAGGGCGGCTCGGAGCGTGAGCTGCTCGACACGCTGAAACACCACTTCTCGGTCGTGCGGCACGTCAAGCCGCCGGCGAGCCGATCGGATTCGGCCGAACTGTACGTGCTGGCAACCGGTCGCAAGGCGACGTGAACACCTGACATCGGGCCTCGAACTGAAAACGCCCTCCCGGAAGTGTCCCGGAGGGCGCTTGTCGTCGTGAACTCAGGCGCCGGTCACTTCATCGGCTTGTAGTCGTGATGGTCGCCGCCGAGCTTCATCTTCATGCCGAAAGACACGATGTCGACCTGGCTGTCGACGTTGCCGATGAAGCGAACGCCGCCCTCGGTGCGATCGATCTTGTCGTCGCCGATGCCGAAGATGTGCGTGTAGGCGAGGTCGAACGTCGTGGCGTCGCTCCACTTGTAGGAGCCGCCGACCGAGAGCCACAGGCGATCCATGTCCGGCGTGCGCAGCGTGCGCTCGTCGGCGTCCTGGATCGGCGAGATCTCGTAGGCGAGGCCGGCGCGCAGTGTCAGCTTCTCGTTGTACTGATGCTCGGCGCCCAGCGAGAAGAACCAGCCGTCGTTCCAGCCGAGGTCCAGCGTGCGCACACCGGTCGGGCAGAGCGCGGTGCCAGGGCAGTTGATGTTGACCTGGTCGAGCCGGCTCCAGTTCGACCACTCGACGGTACCGAGCAGCGTCCAGGTCGGTGACAGGACCTGGCGAAGGCTCAGCGTGACGATCTCCGGCAGCGTGATGTCGGCCTTCATGGCACCGGTGAACGGTGCTGCGGCTGCGAGGAACACGTTGCCTTCCAGCGTATGGTCGATCGCCGAGCGATAGCCAAGACCGATATGCGTGCCTGCATGCGGCGTGAAATTGATGCCGGCGGTAAAGCCCACCGACAGATCGTCGCCCTTGATCACGAAATTGGGCGACGTCGCCAGGAGGCCGGACGCGTTCTTCAAACGGCCTTCCATGTGATTGATCTGCAGGCCGACGCCGATGGCGAGCGTCGGCGACAGGCGATAAGCGAGCGTCGGCGTGAAGTTGTAGGTTTTGATCTCCGAGGTGCGCGCGAAGGTCTGGCCGGCCCAGTTGCGATTCGACGGTTCGGTGACGAGACCGAACGGCGAGTTGATGCTGATCGCCGCCACCAGGTGCTCGTTGAGGCGATAGCTGTAATAGGACGACGGCACGATCGCGTCCTTGGCGATGTCGCCGCTTTCGCGCGGGAGGCCGAGGTTGACGCCGCCAGCGAACACGTCGCCGGTCATCTCGACGTTGCCGAAGATCACCGCATAGCCCGACTCCGAGTAGAGCCCGACCGGCGCGTAGGCCGCCACCGCCGGGTTCCAGAACATGCCCGAGAGGCCGCCGCCGCTGGTCGCATTGCCGGCAAACGACATGCCTTGGAATTCAGTCGACTGCTCGCGAACCCCGAAACCGCCGGCGCTCGCCGGGGCCACCAGGGCGGTCGTGGTGAGCAGTGCGCCGACGGCGCCCCCGATCACGCGAAGCTTCTTGATATGGATGCGCATGCGCCTGTCCCCGATTTCATGTCTGCGCCGGCCATCCGGGTGGGCACGCAGCTACGAGGAGTGGCGGAAGGTAAACGGCGCCCTTGGAGCGGATCGCTAACAGATTCGCTCCACAGAAAACCGGAGATTTGTCCACGGGTTATGCACGGTCAGTCGATTTTCAGAGGATTGCGGCAACTGTGCCACGGCGTGGCCGCAACAGCACGATGTGTGGGCGCATAGGCTCCCAGGTCACCGACTTCACGCTCGATGGCCGCGACGACAGTCGCGGCAAGACCTGGGTGTACGGCAAGCACGTGCCGCTGCGCCTCAAGGATTCGATGAAGCGGTATCCGACCGTGCTCGGCCCGGAGGACCGGTCGATGGCGAAGTCGGTGGTCGAACAAGTCGATCGAAATTTAGCCCTGGCGATCCGCAGAAGGCAACGCCGCCGCAGAACGATTGCTGATCTACGCCGGGCCAGCGATCTTCTACTCCGCAATGTACTGACGCGACTTTGGCGCCCTAGTGCGTCGTCAGAACGTGCCGCCGGTCGAGAAATCGCCGTCGTCGCTGCGGCTTCCGCTGTCGCCGCCCCCGCCACTGCCGCTGTCCTTCGGCGGGAACCAGCCGCCGCGCGATTCAGGCTCGCGCCAGCCGCCGCCCGAGGGGCCGTTCGAGCCTCCACCGGGGATCGGGAACGGAAACGGGAACGACGGGGTTCCGAAGTCGGGGCGGCCGCGCGGGGTGCGCGTCGAGAAGCCGCCGCGGATGACGTCCCACAGCACACCACTCCTGACCGCGCCTTCGAGAATCTGGCCGAGCACGCGGCCGATGTCGGTGTCGTTGCCGAAGGTCGCGTGCGGGTGGTCGTAGCCGGCTGAGCGAAAGCGCTCCCGCGTCGTCTCCACCTCGATGCGCCGCTGCGCGAGGGTCTTCGCCGTCCGCCGCAGCTCGGACTTGTCCTGCTCGGCTCGCTCGGCTGAGCGATCGATCTCGTCGATTTTGCGCACGAGGGTCTCGTCGGCTGCGGTCTCGGTGCGGCGCGCCTCCCGAAACAGCGTCGCGATGTCGTCGCGGGAATCGGCTGCGGCGATGGTCTGTAGCGCCTCGGCGTAGGCGGGATCACCGGTGCCCGAGAGCATGGCCTCGCGCTGCTGCTCGATGTCGGCGAGAAGCTTGCGGCGGCCATCGAGCGTCGCCTCGGCGGCCGCAAGCTTGTGGCGCGCGGCGGCGAGCGCGCGCTCGTCCTTCTCGATGCCGGCTCCGACCATGGCCTCGCGCTCCAGCGCGGCGAGGTCGGTCTTGGCCTCGTCGGCTGAGGCGCGGCGGCCCGTCGCGTGCTCGCGCAGGCGCACCGGGATCTCCGAGAGCATGGCGTAGTTGGCGCGGGCGTCGCTGTAGCCGACGAACTCCGCGACCAGCGAATCAATCATGCGCGCAAGGTTGCCGGCAGCGTAACGGCCGGTGCCGTAATTGGCCCGCCAGAGGTAGATGAACAGCGGATCGTCGTCATAGGGCTTCTTCTTGGCGCCGAGTTCGGTCTCAGACTGCGTAGCCTTGCGCTCGGCTTCGGCCACGATGTGATCGGCATCGTCGAACCGACCCTTCGCCGCCTTCCACGCCGGGGTCGCCTGGACGGACGCCTCGGCTTCAGCGCGCCGCTGCTCGACAATCTCGAGCGCCGCCTCGACGGCGGCGGCGGCGGCGTGCCGGTCGGCGGTCGCGGCTTCGAGATCGCGGACGGCTGCTTCACGCCGCTCGGCGAGTGCGGCGATGCGGTTGCGCCGGTCGTCGAGAACGTCGACGGCGCGCCGTTCAGCGGCATCCAGATCGCGCACGAGCCGGCCAGCCGCGATCTCGCCGAGCTTGACGCGGGCCAACTCGCGCAGGGCGCCGGCGCGCTCGATGCGAAACCGCTCCGCATCATCGGCCGCGCTTTTCAGCAGGCCGTCGAGGCGCTGCTCCTCATTGTGGAGGCGTGCGATCGTCTCGTCGATCGAGGCCAGCGTCTGGCGTCCCGTACGCATCGTGTTGGTGTCCTGCCTCGCCTTACCAGCGGGTGATCATGCCGCCGTCGTACGGCATCTGATAGTCGACCGAGAGCGTGCCGCGGCGCTTGGTCCCGAAGCGATTCTTCTGGATGATGCCGTCGTCGCGCTTGTCGGAGGCGACCGCCTCGAATGTCTCTTTTGGCACGCGAACGCCGAACTTGTGGACTGACTCGGTGATGCCGTTCTCTTCGTTGCGGATTGGAATGCTCAGCTTGCTGCCATCCAAGGCGATTGCCTCGACGACCAGATAGTAGTTGCGCCCCTGCGGCGAGTTGGGCGGGCGACGCCAGACGCCGCTCGTCTCGCCGGGGCGCGAGACGATGGTCAGCGCGTACTCCGCGGCAATCTCGTCGCGCAACGCTGCGAGATCCTTGGCGGCCTTGGTCATGGCTGTGCGGTTGCCGTCACGGATGGCGCGCTCGGCGTCGGCAAGCACCTGGTCGGCACGGGTTCGCGCGGCTGGATCGGTTGCCACCTTGGCGACGTCGGCGTGCGCCTGGCGGATTGCCTTGGGCAGCGTCTCGTTGAGCTCGACGCGGACGCGCTCGGCCTCGACCTGGGCTGGGCGCACATTTGCGACGTGGTGAAGACCGTAGCCGCCGCCGAAGAGGCCCAGCGCGACTGCGGCAATGCGGCCGTACGTCTGGCGCTTCGTCCAGAGCGTCAGCAGCGTGCGCTTCAAGCCGGCCGGCGGGGCCACATAGGTGAAGCGGCTTTCCTTCAGCGCCTTGACGCCCTCGGCGAGCACATGGTCGGGCACGTCGATGCCCTGCTGGCGGTAGATCTCCTTCAGTCGCGCGATCAACTCGGCCTCGCGGCCCACCTCGTTGAGCTCGCGGCGCACGAGATCATCGCGGTGGCGCACGGTGTCCACCACGTCCATGGCGATCATCACATCGTCGAGCGTCGCGGATTTCTTCTCCTCCGCGACCGCCGTGTCGGACATGCAGGTCGACCTTTCGTATGGATAGGCGGGTCAGTCCCTCGGGTCTCTGGAGATTGCGCTCGGGCACCGAGCGCACGGAGCCACTCTGAAGCGCACGAGCACGGGGTCAGACCCGAGGGTCTGACATCGCTACTGTGCCCCCACCGTCACCCGAGGCTCGGCAGGGTTGCTGCTTCTGCGGAGAGCCGGGCGATGCGTTTCTTGCCGGCCTCGACCGCGTCGCGGATCTCGGCCGAATTTTGCGTCGAGAGCTTGCGCATCTCGGCGATGGTCTCGATCGAGCGCTCCTGGAACGAGACGACGCTGTCGACGAGCTTCTTCACCGCGTCGGCACGGATGGTCGGACCATAACCGCTCTTCACCGCCGCATCCTGGATCTTGCCGCCGACCTCCGACAGCGTCTCCAGGCTCTGCGACATGCCCTCCTTCATGGCATCCAGCGTCTTCGTCGACTCGTGCAAGCCGAACATGCCGGTGAACGATGCCTTGAGGGCCGTCAGCACGCTGTCGTTGGT
>JANOJW010000715.1:0-5715 GCA_031418955.1 Hyphomicrobiales bacterium
GTCTCGGGGGCACGCCTGACCCTGGGGAATGCAACGAATGAGCAGCGCCGACGAGCCCATCACCGCGGCCATTCTCGTCATCGGCGACGAGATTTTGTCGGGCCGGACCAAGGACAAGAATATCGGCTACATCGCCGACCACCTGACCGCCATCGGGATCTACCTGCGCGAGGTCCGCGTCGTCGCCGACATCGAGGGCGAAATCGTCGAGGCCGTCAACGCGCTGCGTCGGCGCTACACCTACGTGTTCACGACCGGCGGCATCGGTCCGACGCACGACGACATCACCGCCGACAGCATTGCGAAGGCCTTCGGCGTCGGCATCGACCACCATCCGCAGGTGAAGCAACTGCTGATCGATAACTTCAAGCGCCGCAATCTCGAGCCGACCGAGGCGCGACTGCGCATGGCCCGCATTCCCGACGGCGCCGAGCTGGTCGAGAACAAGGTCTCGGTGGCGCCCGGCTTCAAGCTCCAGAATGTGATCGTCATGGCCGGCATCCCGTCGGTGATGCAGGTGATGCTCGATTCGGTGACGCCGCGCCTCAAGACGGGGAAGAAGATGCTCTCCGTCGAGATCGAGCTGATGCGCGGCGAGGGCGAGATCGCCGAGCTGTTCGGCGAGACCCAGAAGGAGTTCCCCGACGTGTCGATGGGCAGCTACCCGTTCAACCGCGAGGCGCGCGTGTTCGGCACGCAACTCGTGCTGCGCTCGACGGACCCGGCGCGACTGGCCGCGGCCGAGGCGCGGTTGCGCGAGCGCCTCACCGCCAAGGGCATTCCACACTGATGCTGATCGTCCAAGACTTGGCGCTGTCCAATCCCGACCTCGCCGCGTTCCTGTGGTTCGTCGCCGCCATCCTGGGTTACCGGCTCGTGGCGGGCTTCGGGCCGTTCGAAAAGCGCAGCATCGTCGGCGCCGTGCAGCGCCACCGCGAGCAGTGGATGCGCAACATGGTGAGCCGGGACGGGCGCATCGTCGATGCGCATCTGCTCGGCTCGCTCGGCCAGGGCAACGCCTTCTTCGCCTCGACCAGCGCGCTGATCATCGGCGGCCTCGCGGCTTTGATGGGCTCGGGCGACAAGGTGCAGGGCCTGCTCGAGCGGCTGCCCTACGTGGCGAAGGCGGGTCCGGTGCTGTTCGAGCTGAAACTGATCCTGCTGATCACGATCTTCGTCTACGCGTTCTTCAAGTTCGCCTGGGCGTTCCGCCTCTCGCATTATGCCTCGATCATGATCGGCTCGACACCACTGATCTCAGACGAGCGCGCCAATGTGGGCGACTGTGAGCACCATGCCGCGCGGACGGCGCGGCTGATCGGGATCGCAGCCGAGCATTCCAACAGCGGCTTGCGCGGCTACTACTACGCGATCGCCGGCATGGCCTGGTTCTTTCACCCGGCGGCGTTCGCTATCGCCACCACCTGGGTGGTGCTGATCCTGCTCCGCCGCGACTTCTTCTCGCGCTCCCGCCGCCTTCTGTCGCGGTGATGGCGGGGCCGGGGTGGTGGAAACTCCCGACCCGAGTCGCTACATATGCGTATCCACGCGTCGGATGCCTTGTGGGCATCTGAAGGCGCAAGTAGAGACGCGCAACCGAAGGCGCAAGATAACGTGGTTACCCTCGTCGACAACACGCCGCCGCGCCACCCCGAGAAGGCGGCCCGCCCCGACACAGCCGTTCAGCGCAAACCCGACTGGATTCGCGTCAAGGCGCCAACCAGCGCGGAATACGCCGAGACGAAGCGCATCGTGCGCGAGCACAAGCTCACCACCGTGTGCGAGGAGGCTGCCTGCCCCAACATCGGCGAGTGCTGGACCAAACGCCACGCCACCATGATGATCATGGGCGACACCTGCACGCGCGCCTGCTCGTTCTGCAACGTGAAGACGGGGCTTCCCGCAGCACTCGATGAGGCGGAGCCCGACAACGTCGCAGCCGCCGTCGAGAAGCTCGGCCTGGGCCACGTCGTCATCACCTCGGTCGACCGCGATGATCTCCCCGACGGGGGGGCGGCCCACTTCGCCGCCGTCGTGCGCGCGATCCGCGCCCGCACGCCGCGCACCACCATCGAAATCCTCACCCCCGATTTCCTGCGCAAGCCCGGCGCGCTCGAAACCGTCGTCGCCGCCCGGCCCGACGTGTTCAACCACAACCTCGAGACGGTACCCTCGCACTATCTGCGCATCAGGCCCGGCGCGCGCTATTTCCACTCGCTGCGCCTGCTGCAACGGGTGAAGGAGATTGCGCCAGAGAGCTTTACCAAATCCGGCATCATGGTGGGCCTCGGCGAAACGCGTGACGAGGTGTTGCAGGTGATGGACGACTTGCGTTCGGCCGACGTTGATTTCCTCACCATCGGCCAGTACCTGCAACCAACGAGGAAGCACGCCGAGGTCAAGGCGTTCGTGACGCCCGACGAGTTCAAGGCCTACGAGCGGATCGCGCGGGC
The DNA here is from genome assembly GCA_031418955.1 of Hyphomicrobiales bacterium. Lineage (GTDB taxonomy): Bacteria > Pseudomonadota > Alphaproteobacteria > Rhizobiales > Hyphomicrobiaceae. The sequence goes on from JANOJW010000715.1 coordinate 2,454, forward strand.
CAAGGGATTTCTGCTCGTCGCGTCGTCGCCCCTGACGCGGTCGAGCTATCATGCCGACGCCGATTTCGCGCGCCTCAAGGCCGCGCGGGTGGCGAAGGCGCGCTAGGGGGCTGTCTACTGGATATGAACGGGCTAGATCTCCGTTGGTGTCTGGTTTCGACCCCTCGGCGATAGCGGTAGGGTATAGGCTTAAGATTCGGTTGGCGACTTCGAGCACTCCGGTATGAGCAAACTCCAGCATTGGACGACAGCCGAATTGTTGAAGCTTGTCGAAGCCGGCATGCTGTCTCCAGAGGACAGGTTCGAACTCATTGACGGAGAGATTGTGCCGGTGGTGCCGCAGGGCCGGCGCCATGAGGTGCTGAGCGACGCGGTCGAAGATCGCCTGCGAGTACTGGCCGGCGTCGATGTGCACTTGGCGTGCAGACGGCAGTTCAACCTCGCGGAAGACACGTTCGTGAAGCCCGATATGATTGTCTGCCCGGCGGCGATCCGGACCTACGACCTGCGCGGCGACCAAGCGTTGCTGGTAATCGAGATCGGCGCGTCGAGCCTGATAGTTGACCTCGGTACGAAGGCACGGCTTTACGCAGCGTGCGGCGTCCCGGAGTACTGGGTGATCGATGCGGAAAGGCTTGCGACGCAGTGCACCGCGATCCGACGCCGGACGGCTACACGTCGAGACGAGTACTTGATGCAGGCGAAGCGGCCCAATGCATACGCGTTCCGGCAATGGTGCTCCAGTTGACCGAACTCGATCTCGATTGAGAGTGCAGCTCTGCATTGCCATGATGCCCCCGCCCTTCAATCGCGTCGTGGTGATCGGCTCGTCGGGGGCGGGCAAGTCGACGTTTGCGCGCAAGCTCGGGGCGCGGACGGGGCTGCCGGTCACCCACATCGACCAGCTGTTCTGGCAATCGGGCTGGGTGCCGACGCCGACGGCCCACTATCGCGAGCGGCTCGCAGAAGTCGTCGCGCAGGATCGCTGGATCATCGAAGGCGTCAACGCGAGCACGCTCGATCTGCGTCTACCGCGCGCCGATCTCCTGATCTGGCTCGAGCGCGGGCGGCTCGCCTGCCTCACCCGCGTGGCGCGCCGGGTCACCGGGTCCTACGGCCGCGTGCGCCCCGACATGGCGCCGGGCTGCCCCGAGGGTCTGCCTGACGCCGCGTTCCTCGCCTACATCTGGACCTTCCCGACCCGCATCGCCCCCGCATCGAGGCGGCAATCGACCGCCATGACATGCGGGCCCGCGTCACCCGCCTCCACAGCGACCGCGGGGCGCAGGCGTTTCTCGACGCAGCTGGGGTAGACTGAGCGCCATGCCCGCCTTCGAGACCACCCGCCGCGTCGCCTTCACGCCCGCCCAGATGTTCGATCTGGTGGCGGACTTGGAGTCATACCCACAGTTCCTACCGCTGTGCGAGGGCTTGCGCGTGCTCTCGCGGGAAACGACGGGGGGCCGCGAGGTCATCGTCGCCGCCATGGACGTCGGCTACGGCGCCATCCGCGAGACCTTCACCAGCCGCGTCACGCTCGACCGCGCCGCGATGACGGTGGCAGCCGACCTCGTCGAGGGGCCGTTTCGGCAGTTGGAAAACCGCTGGTCGTTCGTCGAGGCGCCCGGCGGGGCCGACATACGGTTCGCCATCGCCTACGAGTTCAAGTCGATAATGCTGCAGCTGCTGGTCGGCGGCGTGTTCGAGCAGGCATTCCGAAAGTTTGCCGAGGCCTTCGAGTTGCGCGCGGTTCAGGTCTACGGCGCCAGGGCGTGACGCGCGTTACCCAGGTGCAAGTCTCAGCACAACAGTCGCCGTCGCCATCGCCGCGATGCCCTCGCGCCGTCCGGTGAAGCCTAAGCCTTCCGTCGTCGTCGCCTTGACGCCGACGCGTGCGACCTCGATGCCGAGGATGCCCGCGATCGCCGCGCGCATGGCCTCCCGATGCGGGCCGATGCGCGGCGCCTCACACAGGATCGTCAGATCGACGTTGCCGATGCGTCCGCCTTGCGCCGTCACCCGGCGCGCGGCGTCGGCGAGAAACAGCCGTGAGGCCGCGCCCTTCCATTGCGGATCGCTCGGCGGAAAATGTTGCCCGATGTCGCCGTCGCCGATCGCGCCCAGCAGCGCGTCGGTCAGGGCGTGCAGCGCCACGTCGGCGTCGGAGTGCCCATCGAGCCGGTGGGTGTGGGGAATGCGCACGCCGCCGAGCCAGACGTGATCGCCAGCCGCGAACCGGTGCACGTCGAAGCCGGTGCCGGTGCGAATGTCTGGAGCATGGGCCGGATGCTTGTCGGCATCTGAAGGCGCAAGAAAAGCGCTCGCCATCGCCAAATCCTCCCGTGTGGTGATCTTGCGATTGCCTTCGCTGCCTTCGACAATGGCGACGGGCAGTCCCGCCCACTCGGCGAGCGCGGCGTCGTCCGTGAAGTCCGTGCGCCCCGCATCGCGCGCGCGGCGATGTGCGTCGAGGATCGCGGCGAAGCGAAACCCTTGCGGCGTCTGCGCCCGCCACAGCCCCTCGCGGTCGACCGTGCCGGTGATCAGGCCGCCCGCATCCACCCGCTTCAGCGTATCGGCGACGGCGACGCCGGGGATCACCGCGCAGTGGGCGTCGAGCGCCCCGATCACGCGCGCCAGCGTCGCGGCATCGACGAACGGGCGGGCGGCGTCGTGGATCAGCACGCCGTCGGGGGCCGGCGGCGCAAGGGCCTCCAGCCCGGCGAGGCCCGACAGCTGACGCGTCGCTGCCCCATCGACCGGCGGCAGCAATCGCGGGTCAGCGACCGCCGCCGCAACCTCCGCGTAGGCGTCATGATCATCCGGGTGGATGACCACCTGCAGCCACGCGATGTCGGGATGCCGGCCGAGTGCGCGCACCGACAGGGCCAGCACCGTCTCGCCACCGATGCGGGCATACTGCTTTGGCACATCGCTTGCGGTGGTGGCGCGCGATCCGCGGCCCGCGGCAACGATAATGGCGGCGATGCGCACGGTGTGTTCTGCCCTCGAAGATCTGGTCTATGGCCGCAGCCATATCGCATCGCCGGGTTCTGCGCCTCGATCTTCTGCTAGGCCAACCGAGCGCATCCAAGCGGGGCGGTCGGCATTTCGCACTTGCGAAAAGAACGTGATGCCCGTATAAATGGCATCAAATGATAATGACTAAAAATCAGGCAATGATCACCGCAGCCACACCCCAGACCACCCCCACCCCGATCGCCATCGGCCCCCACCAGCTCGCCAACCCGGTGGTGCTGGC
>JANOJW010000716.1:0-9723 GCA_031418955.1 Hyphomicrobiales bacterium
CGCCTTTGATCGCGTCCGGTTGCGCACAAGGAGGTGGATAAGCTCTCGGTGGCGCGCCGACGATCCTGGTTGGGCGCTTATCCTGGGACGCGATTCGCTTCCGGGAGCGCGTGTGCCGCATGCCGCATGACACGACCAGACTTTGGCGGCCGCGTGTTGCCCGCGCCTGGAGCCTGCTCGCGGCACTGCTGCTGTGGCCGCTCCTGGCGTGGTCGTGGGCCTATTCGGCGCTGGCCGAGACGCGGCTCGCGCTCGTCATCGGAAACTCGGCCTACACGACGAGCCCCCTCGCCAATCCGAAGAACGATGCGGAGGCCATTGCGCGCGCGCTGACCGCGGTCGGCTTCTCTGTCACCAAGCTCGTCGACGCCGACCAGAAGTCGATGCGCCGGGCGGTGATCGAGTTCGGCCGTCGGCTGCGCGCCACCGACGCGGCGGGTCTGTTCTACTATGCGGGCCACGGCGTGCAGGTCGACGGCGAGAATTTCCTCGTGCCGGTCGGCGCCGATATCACCGCGGAGCCGGAGGTGGCGGTCGAAGGGCTCAATCTCGCCGAGGTGATGCGCACGATGGAACGCGCGTCGGGCCGCGTGAACATCGTGGTGCTCGACGCGTGCCGCAACAATCCGTTCCCGAGCATGGAGCGATCGGGCGGCGGCGGTCTCGCCCCGGTCAATGCGCCGGCCGGCACGCTGATCGCATTCGCCACCGCGCCGGGTCACGTCGCGACCGACGGCGTCGGCGCCAACAGTCCCTATTCCGGAGCGCTGGCGCAGGCGATCGAAGCGCCGGGCGTGCCGCTCGAGGAGGTGTTCCGCCGCGTGCGCCGGCAAGTGCTCGCCGCCACGCACAACCGACAGACGCCGTGGGAGCATTCCTCGCTGACGGTCGAGTTCTTCTTCCGCCCGAAGCTCGCCGAGCCCGAAGGCAGCGCCCGCCCCGCCCAGACAACGGGCCTTCCCGATCGGCAACTCGAGGAGCTGGCCGCCTGGGAGAAAGTCAAGGCGAGCGATGATCCAGCCCTCCTGCAAAGCCATATCGAGCGGTTCCCCCGCGGGCTGTTCACCGAGCTTGCTCAGCATCGCATCGACCAGCTGAAGGCGCGCGACAAGGCCGGACCGACGGTCGCGGGCTGGTTCGGTGGCACGTTCGGCGTCGCGCGCGGTGATCCAGAAGCCGAGCGATTGCTCGAAGAGGGCTTGCGCTTCGAGGCAAAGGCGACGCCTGAGGCTTACGCGCAGGCGTTCCAGCGCTACAAGGCAGCAGCCGAGCGCGGCTGGCCGGCTGCCATGCATCAAGTCGCGCGCGCCTACGACAAGGGCCGCGGCATCGAGCGCAGCATCGTGGAGGCGGCCGCCTGGTATCAACGGGCGGCCGCCCTCGACCATGCGCCGGCGATGGCCGCGCTCGGGACGTTCTATGAGTTCGCAGAGGGCGTGCCGATCGATCTTGCAGAGGCCGTGCGGCTCTACAAGCTCGCGGCGGAGGCGGGCGAGCCCAATGCGATGACGAGCCTCGCTTACCTCTACCAGCAGGGCAAAGGCGTGGCGAGGGACGGGGAGGAAGCGCGCCGACTTTACATGGCGGCGGCCGAGAAGGGCAACGAGCGCGCGATGTACAATCTCGCGCTGATGCAGATCCGCGGCGAGGGCGGTGCGCGGAATTTCGACTTGGCCGTGGTGCTGCTCAACTCGGCGATCGAGAAGGGCCATGCCGGAGCGCGGCGCGAGCTCGCCTTCTTGTATGACGAGGGCCGCGGGGTGAAGCGCGATCCGCAAGCCGCCGCGCGCCATCTGCTCGCTGCGTTCCGGGCCGGGCATCGCGACGCGCGCACCGACCTGCTGCTGCGTCCGGAAGCCTGGAGCGCCAAGACGCGGCGCGAGATCCAAAGGCAGCTCGCCGTGTCGGGGCACTACGCTGGGCGCGTGACGGGCCTGATCGACCCGCAGACGCGTAGAGCGCTCGAGGCCTACGGCCGCGGAGCGTGAAGTCTGATCATCGTCGCGGTTCGAGCGCCGGCGCCCCGAACAACCCGCCCGGCCGCATCACCAGCAGCAGCACCAGCGCGGAGAACAGCATCGCTTCGCGATGCTCGATGGGCAGGAACGCCGACCACAGCGCCTCGGCAAGGCCGATCACGGCGCCGCACGCAACCGCGCCGCCGATCGATCCCTGACCGCCGAGCAGCGCCGCGATCAACGCCTTGAGGCCGACGACGAGCCCACCGGCGTAGGCGAGACTGCCCGTGCTGATCGCCGCGATAGCGCCGCCGAGCCCCGCCAGCAATCCCGATGCGGCAAACGTCGCCCAGTGCACCGCCGACAGGTTCACGCCCAGCATGCTGGCGGCAAGTGGATCGTCGGCCGCAGCGCGCCAGGTGCGACCCAGTTGCGATCGCGCCAAGCCCAGCACCAGGACGACCGCGCCCGTCATGCCGAGCGCGACCGCGATGAGGTTCATCGGCGTCGCAGCGACCACGTAATCGCCGGCCCGGGCGACGGCGAACGGCTCGTTGTAGAGCGGCGGTCCGGAGCGAGGTCCGCCCGGCCTCAGGATGCGCACACCTTCGGCGAGGACGATCGCGAGTGCGGCACTGGCGATCAGCGCCTGCTGCCCGGCGCGGCCATGCAGGCGCTCGAAGATGGTGCGCCCGGCGACAGCGGAAACCGCGCCCGCGGCCCACAGCGCCAATGCGATTGCCGCGATGATGGCGAGGCCCGGCATCGTCGCACCGCCCGCTGCCGCAATGCCGATCAGCGCCGCATAGCCGCCGACCACGACGATGTCGCCGAAGGCGAGATTGATGCGCCCGACGAGTCCGTAAACCAGCGCATAGGCGCCAGCGAGCAGCGCCAGCAGCGCCGTCTGCGGCAGGGCGGCGATCAGCGCCTGCAGCACCACGGCAGCGCTGCGCGGGATCTCGATTGCGGCATGCGCGCCGCGCACGGGCTCGGGATCGACGAAGCGGGAGGCGGTGTCGAGCCAGAATCGCTTCAGCATGTAGAGGCGCGCTGGCGTGAGCGACCCTTCCAGCGTCTCGATGCCGACAAGGCGGTCGGCGGGTGGCAGCGACGGACGGCTCGGGTCGAAGAGGCAGGCGACGGACTTCGCCGGCGATTGAGCTGCGCCGGGCGCGGCCGCAACGCGATAGCCGATTTCGACGCCAGCCGCGGGCCCCTGTGCGGAATGCGCCGCACGCACGATGCTGCGGACTTGACCGATCTCGATGCGTGCCGCGCCGCCCTCGAGCGCCGCGATCACCAGCCGGCAGACGCGGGCCTCTTGCGGGTCGACGATCAGCGCACACCCGGTGAGCAAGGCGACGAGCGCAAGTGCACGCAGCGTCACGCCCTGGCTTTCAAAACCTCGGCCGCGCGCGGGGCGAAGTAGGTGAGGATGCCGTCGGCGCCGGCGCGCTTGAAGGCGAGCAGCGCCTCCATCATGACGCGGTCGCCGTCGAGCCAGCCGTTGCGCGCGGCGGCGGTGAGCATCGCGTACTCGCCCGACACCTGGTAGGCATAGGTCGGCACGCCGAACGTGTCCTTCACGCGCCGCACGATGTCGAGATAGGGCATGCCGGGCTTCACCATCACCATGTCGGCGCCCTCCGCGATGTCGAGCCCGACCTCGCGGATGGCTTCGTCGGAGTTGGCTGGATCCATCTGATAGGTGCGCTTGTCGCCCTTCAGCGTCGCGTTGGTGCCGATGGCGTCGCGGAACGGGCCGTAGAAGCCCGAGGCGTACTTCGCCGCGTACGACAGGATCTGGATGTCCTGATAGCCCGCCCCGTCGAGCGCGCGGCGCAAAGCGCCGACCCGGCCGTCCATCATGTCGGAGGGGGCGACGCAGTCGGTGCCGGCCTCCGCGAGCGCCAGCGCCTGCCGGCACAGCACGTCGAGCGTGGTGTCGTTGTCGATGCGGCCATCGTCGTCCATCAGGCCGTCGTGGCCGTGGCTCGTATAGGGATCGAGCGCCACGTCGGTGATCATGCCGAGATCGGGGAACTCCTTCTTGATGGCGCGGATGGCGCGGCCCATCAGGTTGCGTGTGCGCAGCGCCTCCGAGCCGTAGGGATCGCGCAGATCCTTCTCGACATAGGGGAAAGGCGCCAATGCTGGAATGCCGAGCGCCACGGCGCGCTCGGCCTCCCGCACGCATTCCTCGACGTTGACGCGATCGACGCCCGGCATGTGGTCGACGGGCACGCGTCGCGCGTCGCCATCGATCAGGAAAATCGGCCAGATCAGGTCGCCGGTGGTGAGCGTGGTCTCGGCGACGAGGCGGCGCGACCAGTCGGCCTTGCGGTTGCGGCGCATCCGCACGGACGGGAACATACAGGATTGGCCCACCGCCTGGTCGACGCCGGCGGGCGTGACGGCAGCCTCCATCCGGCGCGGAATGATGTTCATCGGGACCTCGGAGCGGGCAGTTAAGTTTGAACCCAAGATGATCGCCGGGCGCGTGCGGGGCAAGCGGTTTTGATGTCGCTTGGGCTCGAGCGCCGGCTCGAATGTGGCCGAGCGCCCCCACCCGCGGGACCCGCGGGGCCAAGCCTGCTTCCTCGTCCCGCGGCCGGAAGGTTCGTCAGGGGCGAGGTCCCGCGTGGCGCGATCATCGGTGGCATGCGGACGGCGCGGCGGTGGTGAAAGCCGCCGTCAGCAGGATGTGCAGCATCAAGGCGTTGAGCACATGCCAGAGCGCGTGCGTGCCGCGAGCCGAGCCCAGCAGCATGGTCCACGGGCACGCGCGCGTGTCGACCCAGCGCAGGATCATGGCCGCGAGGAAGATTCCGGCGGCAAAAAGCAGCTTTGGTCCAGCGGGATGGCGCGCGCGCAAGGTGCCACCGACGAGCAGCAGCGCGATCAGCGCTGGCGCATAGCCCATGGTGCCCTTGAGGCAGGGCTCGCGCACGAAGGTGGTCACCGCCGTCAGCTGCCCAGGGCAGGAGATCGTCGCTGCCAGCCCCGAAGCCAAAAGGAAAACCGCCACAGCCATGCCGATCTGTTTCGACGTCCAGCCGAGAAAGTTGCGCAGCGCGAAGGCCAGGTAGACGATCATGAACGCCGAGATTGGCACGACATCGGCGAGCCGCGACCACCGCGTGGCGAAGGTGTGGAACAGGAAGCTGCCGATGCCGATGGCTGCGGTGAGCGCAACGAGCAGGCGCGCGGCGACGGCCGGTTGCTCCAGGTGTCGCAATCTTGTCGCGGCGAGGCCGGCTGCAATCAGGAAACCGGCATTGCTGATCGCATTGAGCGGCTCGGCCCAGAACGCCGGATCCTGCCCGCGCTCGCAGTAGCGGAAGACTTGGTCAGTCCAGGCCCCAGGCACCTGCTCACCGCACCTTGTAGACCTTGTGGCTGCGGTTGCGCGTGTAGGGCCGCACCTCACTCGGCCAGCGGCCCTGTTCGGCTTGTTTCGCCCACTCGGAAGAGAGTAGGACGGCCGGGCTGTCGATCTCGTAGATCGCCGTGTAGATCGCGCCATCGTGCTTCTTGGTGATCTTCTCGCCGGCGAGCTGCATGACGAAGTCCTCGCCCTGGATGCGGGAGGCGGCGCGCACGCCCGGCACCTTGGTGATCAGCGGCACATGCTCGGTGTCGTAAACCTCGTTGAACAAAGCCTCCTTGTCCTTGTCGACGTCCATGCTGACGATGAACACGTACTTGGTCTGGAACGGCATCGGCGGCCCTCTGGCAGGTTTGGAATTCAATTGAAGCTAGACCCTCGCGGAGCCGGCGGCAACGCTATCGACGCGCTACGATGGCAGTCAACGCAGTGCGTCAGCCGTCCGGCTTTGGCGGCTTGGCGGGTTTTGGCTGCTTTGCAGGCTGGGGCTTCGCCGGCGCTGACGCCTCGTCCGGATCGACGGGCTTCAGGTAGCGCGGGAACACCCCCTGTGGCGCTGGCAACAGTGTGCCGGGTGCGAGCCGACCGCTCGGCCCCAGCGCGGCAAAGCTGCGCTGGTCCGCTGGTTGCGCCAGCAGATCGAGCAGTTTCGCCGCCGAGCCCGGCATCGCCGGCTGCACCAGGATCGCGAGCTGGCGCACGACCTCGGCCGCGACGTAGAGGATCGTGCCCTTGCGCTCGACCGACAGCGACTTGTCGAACGGTTTCTCCGACGCGAAATAGCGGTCGGCGTCGCCGATCACGGTCCACACCGCATCGAGCCAGGTTTTGATCGCCTGCTTGTCCATCGCCGCACGCGCGGTCGCGTAGATGCCGTCAGCTGCAGCAAGCACGCCCAAGTCAGCATCCGTGAATGCGCCGGGCGCCGGCACGCGGCCCTCGAACCCCTTGGCGATCATCGACAGCGAGCGTTGCGCCAGATTGCCGAGGCCGTTGGCGAGATCGGCATTGATGCGCGTCGCGATTGCATCCGGGCTCCAGCTGCCGTCCTGGCCGAACCCCACCTCGCGCAGGAAGTAGAAGCGGAACGGATCGACGCCGTACTCACCCACCAGCACGAATGGATCGAGCACGTTGCCGAGCGTTTTCGACATCTTCTCGATCTCGCCGGTCGCGTCGTTGCGGACGTTGAGGAAACCGTGCCCGAACACGCGGTGCGGCAGCGGCAGTCCAGCCGACATCAGGAACGCCGGCCAATACACGGCATGGAAGCGCACGATGTCCTTGCCGATGACGTGCACGTCGGCTGGCCAGTATTTCTTGCGCGGATTGTCGCCGGCGTTGAGCTCGCCCGTCGCCGTGACGTAGTTGTTCAGCGCATCGACCCACACGTACATGACGTGACCCGGCGCGTCCGGCACCGGGATGCCCCAGTCGAGCGTGGTGCGGGAGACCGCCAGATCCTCGAGGCCCGACTTGACGAAGCTCACCACCTCGTTGCGCCGCTCGGGCGGCAGGATGAAGTCCGGGTTGGCCTCGTAGTGGGCGAGCAGCTTGTCCTGGTAGGCCGACAGGCGGAAGAAAAAGGTCTCCTCCTCGGTCCACTCCACCTCGGTGTCGGTGGGAACCGCGCGGCGCTGCCCCTTGGCGTCGAGCTTCGTCTCGCTTTCGCGATAGAACGCCTCATCCCGCACCGAATACCAGCCGGCGTAGTTCTTGATGAAGATGTCGCCGTTGTTGGACCCGGCCATCCGCTTCCACAGCGCGACGCTCGCCTCGTGGTGGCGCGGCTCGGTGGTGCGGATGAAATCGTCGTTGGAGAGGTTCAGCGCCGCGGCCATCTCGCGAAAGCGCGCCGAGTTGCGGTCGGCAAGCTCGAGCGGCGTGACCGTGCGCTTCTCATCGATTGAGACCTTGTCCGCGGTCTGCTTCATCTTGAGGCCGTGCTCGTCGGTGCCGGTCAGGAAGAGCACGTCCTTGCCCGAAAGCCGCTCGAAGCGGGCAATCGCGTCGGACGCCAGCGCCTCGTAGGCGTGGCCGATGTGGGGCGGTCCGTTCGGGTAGGAGATCGCCGTGGTGATATAGAATTTTTGGGCCATGGCCTGGAGGTCCTGGAGACGAACGTGAGCGCGCGCAAGCGTAATGCGGTGAGGGCCGATGGCCTGTCACATTCGCTGGTTCGTCGGGCGCTGCATCTTTCAGGACCTTTTCGTTCCGCGCCTACAGATGCCCACGTCGTGGCGAAGCACGCCTACGCCATGACGCATCCGGCGCCGTTCAAATCCGCTCACTTGCCGGTCGCCGGGCGCACCGCTCAACCTTTGGCGGCGTGCTCGATCCGGCTGAAGGCGTCGATAATCAACGACTTGCGATCGAGGTTGAGGGCCATCGCCTCGGCTTTCTCGCGGACGAGTGTTTCCCACAGCTCCGCCCAGGTGGCAAGTCTCGGCGGCACGCCCAGCTGCGCGGCCTTCGCGGCGAACGCGTCGGGTTGGCTCCCATTTGCTGCCCCGGCCCGGATCAGGCCCGCCAGATGCTGCAAAAAGAGCTCGTAGAACGTCTCGAACTTGTCGGCGGCCGCCGTCGAGCCGAGCTCGTCGCCCAGCACATGGACCGTGCCCCAGTCGATGCGGGGCAGCGCGCCGAGCAGCGCCTCGACCCGGTCCTGAAGTTTCAGCCCGTCGCGCAGCCACAGTAGCAAGAGCCGCCGCGTGCTGCCGTTCGCAAGAGATATGAGCCGCGTCCACTCGGAGGGGCCGGGCGGGTCGCGGTCGGAGCCCATCAGTGCTGCCTGTGCGGCGCGGCGCAGATCCTGCTCGCCGAGCGCCTGCAGCGACACCATCCGGCAGCGCGAACGTATGGTCGGCAACAGGCGGCCGGGCTGCGCCGCGACCAGCAGAAAGAACGTGCGCGGCGGCGGCTCCTCCAGCGATTTCAGCAGGGCGTTGGCGGCGTTGAGGTTCAGCTCGTCGGCGCTGTCGACGATGACGACGCGATTGGCGCCGTCGCCGGCCGTGTGCGCGAGGAACGACTTGATGCGCCGCACCTCGTCGACCGGGATCGAGGCCGTCAAGCGCTTGCCCTTCGGATCCCACACCCGCCGGATCACCATCAGTCCGGGATGCGAGAGCGCGAGCACCTGCCGGGCAGCGGTAGTCTCGGCCGCGACGTCGAGCGATTGCCCGAAGGGGTCGCGCTCGGAAGGCTTGGCCAGCAGATGCCGCGCGAAGCGATAGGCGAGCGTCGCCTTGCCGATGCCCTCGGGGCCAGCGAGCATCAGCCCGTGATGCAGACGGCCGGATGCGAGGCCGGTGACGAGGGCCTGCTCGGCGCCGGCATGTCCGTGCAGCGCGAGGGTCGCGCGCGGATGCGGCACCTCCTCCAGGCGGTCGGCCTCGGGTAGCGCCTCGATCTCCTGCAGGACGGGCGCGCGGGCCATCAGCCGGCTCCCGACCCGAGCCGCGTTGCGACGAGAGTGCGAATGTCTGCAGCGATCGCGTCCGGCGACTGGGTGGCGTCGATCACTGCGCAACGCTGCGGCTCGCGCGCGGCGATGGCGAGGAAGCCCTGCCGCAGGCGCTGGTGGAAGGCGAGCGTGCGCGCTTCGAAAGGATCGCGCTCGAGCATCGCAGGTGTGTCCGCCGCCTGTCGTGCGCGCGCCCGCTCCAGGCCGAGGCCGGGATCGAGATCGAGGATCAGCGTCAGATCGGGGCGCGTCTCGCCGACGACGAGGGCTTCGAGCTGGTCGATGTCGCCGGACACGAGCGCGCTGCCAGCACCCTGGTAGGCGCGCGTCGAATCCATGAACCGGTCGCAGATCACCCAGTCGCCACGCGCGAGCGCCGGCCTGATCAGCGTGTCGAGATGGTCGGCGCGCGCGGCGTTGAACAGCAATGCCTCGGCGAGCGGCACGCCGTCCGGTTTTCGCGTCTCGAACAGGAAGCCACGGACGCGCTCGGCGAAGGGCGTGCCACCGGGCTCGCGCGTCGTCACCATCGTGCGGCCGAGCGCGCCGAGGTGCTCGCCGAGGTGGCGCACCTGGGTGGATTTCCCCGAGCCCTCGCCGCCCTCGAATGTGATGAACTTGCCGCGCATCCCCCGTTTCGTATGGGGACCGTTCGGTGAAGTCAAACCGCCCTGGTTTCCCGGCCGAAGTGTTCAGCGCACTTGCGCGGCCGGATCTTTACACGGCGAGGTAGGCGCCTCTCATCGACAGGAAGGGCCCCGGATGTGGATCGCGGCCTTGGCGCGAACCGTCCGGGGAACCGAGCCATTAACCAATCTCGGACCAAAAAGGGGGCGTCGGTCGGCCCCACTCGACTCGCCGATGGCCTCGCGCACGAACGTGCAAGCTCGTACAGCGCGGTCGCCATG
>JANOJW010000717.1:0-11002 GCA_031418955.1 Hyphomicrobiales bacterium
ATCGCCAAGTCCAGATCAACACCTTGAATGTATTGATATTTTTTGTTGCCGCGAAGTGGCACGAGGCTTGCGGTTCGTTAACCATCAGGCAGTCGCAGTCAGGCTGCGCACTTCGATGGAGACCACCATGCCTCGCAGGACGGGTGATGCCGGGACGGCATGTGCGACCACGCAACTGTCTCGTCGTAGACTGCTCAAGGCGTCGGGGGCGATGACACTGCTGCTGGCGGCGCGAGACCTCGTACCCGGTGGCGCTCATGCGCAGAGTGCCGGCCCCGAGGTCAAGGGAGTTCGCCTCGGCTTCATCGCCTTGACCGACGCGGCACCGCTGGCCATCGCCAAGGAGAAGGGCTTCTTCGCCAAGCACGGCATGCCCGATGTCGACGTCACCAAGCAGGCGTCCTGGCCCGCAACGCGAGACAACCTGGCTCTCGGCGGAGCAAGCAATGGCATCGACGGCGCGCATATCCTGTCGACGATGCCCTACCTCATGACGGCTGGAAAAATCACCCAGAACGGCGTGCCCGTACCGATGGCCATGCTCGCGCGTTGCCATGTCGACGGGCAGTCGATCTCGGTCAGCAACGAGTTCAAGGAGCCGCGGATCGGCGTCGACGCCTCACCGCTGAAGGCCGCCATCGCCAAACGGAGGGCGGCGGGCAAGGAGTTCACTGGCGCGCACACCTTCCCGATGGGCACCCACGACCTGTGGATCCGCTACTGGCTGGCCGCCGGTGGGATCGATCCGGACAACGACATGAAGCTGATCCCGGTGCCGCCGCCGCAGATGGTGGCGAACATGAAGGTGGGCAACATGGACGTGTTCTGCGTGGCGGAGCCCTGGCACGGCCAGCTCGTCAATCAGGGCATCGGCTACACGGCACTGACCTGCGACGAGATCTGGCCGTTGCATCCCGACAAGTCCTTCGCCATGCGTACGGACTGGGTGGAGAAGCACCCCAAAGCCACACGGGCGCTGCTGATGGCGTTGTTTGAAGCACAGATGTGGTGCGACAAGCCGGAGAACACGCGCGAACTCGCCGAAATCGTCGGAAAGCGGCAGTGGATCAACGCCCCGGTCGCCGACATTCAGGGCCGCCTCGCCGGCGACTTCGACTTCGGCCACGGCAAGACCGCAAAGTCTCCCGGCCAGATCATGAAGTACTGGCGCAACCACGCGTCGTTCCCGTGGGCCAGCCATGATCAGTTCATGCTGACCGAGAACATCCGCTGGGGGAAGCTCGATCCGGCCTTCGACATCAAGGGCCTGATCGCGAAGGTTTCGCGCACGGACCTTTGGCGCGACGCGGCCAAGACGCTCGCGGTTGCCGCGACCGAAATACCCCCAACCGACAGCCGGGGACCAGAGCGGTTCTTCGACGGCAAGGTGTTCGACCCGGCCGACCCCACGGCCTACCTCAAATCACTCGCGATCAAACGGATCGTCGCCTGAGGCGACATGTCGGACAGCAACGATGAAGCCAACGAGATCAGACGCATGAGCATGTCCCCACTGAAGCTGATCAAGCCCGACGCGTTCGTGGTTGGCTTGCCGGAGGCGGCGGCCGCTCTTGCGACCGGGCCTGCCGGCGCGGTGGTCCCGCTACCGCTGCCGCCGGCAAGGCGCGAGCGTCGCTGGCAGACGTGGGCCGGCGAGGTGCTCGCGACCGTGCTGCCGTCGCTGCTGGTCGTCGCGGTTCTGCTGATCGTGTGGGAAATTGCGTGCTCGGGCCCCAAGGCGACGCTGCCGCCGCCGACCAAGATCTGGACCGAGGCGCGCGATCTGATCACCAATCCGTTCTTTGTTGCCGGCCCACAGGACATCGGCCTCGGCTGGCGCGTGTTGACCTCGCTGCAGCGCGTCGTCATCGGCTTCGGACTGGCGAGCATTGCTGGCGTCTTGCTCGGCGTTCTGATCGGACAGAGCCGATGGGCAACGCGCGGCCTCGATCCGATCTTCCAGGTACTGCGCACGGTGCCGCCGCTCGCCTGGCTCCCGATCTCACTTGCAGCCTTCCGCGACAGCGCACCGTCCGCGATCTTCGTCATCTTCATCACGGCCATCTGGCCGATCATCATCAACACAGCCGTCGGCGTCCGAAACATTCCGCAGGACTACCGCAACGTCGCAGCCGTCCTGCGGCTCAATCACGCCGAATTCTTCATCCGGATCATGATCCCGTCTGCCGCGCCCTACATCTTCACGGGCTTGCGTATCGGCATCGGCCTGTCCTGGCTCGCGATCGTTGCAGCCGAGATGCTGACCGGAGGCGTCGGGATCGGCTTTTTCATCTGGGACGCGTGGAACTCATCGAAGCTCTCCGACATCATCGTGGCCCTCGTTTACATCGGCCTTGTCGGCTTCGTCCTCGATCGCATCGTTGCAGCCGCCGGCGTGTACGCGACGCGCGGCACGGCCACAGCCTGAGGAACCCTGACATGATTGCCCGTATCGACCCCACGACCCACACCCATTCTGCTCCGATGCGCGCCGGCCGGCCCTTTCTCAACATCGACCACGTCGACAAAACCTTCGTGCGCGGCGGTGTCGAGACACAGGTCCTGAAGGACGTGAACCTCGGCATCAACAAGGGGGAATTCATCGCGATCATCGGGCATTCGGGTTGCGGCAAGTCTACCCTGCTGAACCTGATTGCTGGCCTCACGCCCGTGAGCGCGGGCGCGGTGCTGCTCGAGGACACCGAGGTCAATGCGCCTGGACCCGACCGCGCCGTGGTGTTCCAGAACCACTCGCTGCTGCCTTGGCTGACCGTGTTTGAGAACGTCCAACTTGCCGTCGACAAGGTGTTCCGCTCGACCCGCAGCAAAGCCGAGCGGCACGAGTGGACCATGCAAAACCTTGCCCTCGTGCAGATGACGCACGCCCGGGACAAGCGTCCATCGGAGATTTCGGGTGGCATGAAGCAGCGCGTCGGTCTCGCGCGCGCGCTGTCGATGGAGCCGAAAGTGCTGCTGATGGACGAGCCGTTCGGCGCGCTCGATGCCCTGACGCGGGCGCATCTGCAGGATACCGTCATGCAGATCCATGCCCGGCTCGGCAACACAGCCATCATGATCACCCATGATGTGGACGAAGCGGTGCTGCTCTCGGATCGTGTGGTAATGATGACCAATGGGCCGGCCGCCCGTATCGGGGAGGTGCTCGAGGTCGGGCTTTCCCGCCCGCGCAATCGCCTCGAGCTGGTCAGCGACCCAGCCTACATCGGCGCCCGCGAGGCCGTCCTGAAGTTCCTCTATGAGCGCCACAGCTTCGTGGAAGCCGCAGCATGAGCACGCAAATCCTGGATAAATCCGAGACGAGCGCCGACGCATCGAAGCCGTCCGGCAAGCAGCGCCTCGTCGTGATCGGCAATGGCATGGCGCCGGGTCGTGCGCTCGAGAAATTGTTCGAGCAGGCCCCTGACGCCTTCGAGGTGACGATCTTCAATGCCGAGCCACGGGTCAACTACGACCGCATCATGCTGTCGCCGGTGCTTTCGGGCGAGAAGAGCTTCGATCAGATCGTCATTCACGGTGACGGCTGGTACGTGAAGAACGGCGTCACCCTGTACAAGGGCTCGACGGTGACGCAGATCGACCGAACCGCGAAAACCGTGACGTCGGCCCGCGGCCTCACGGTGCCCTACGACAAGCTGCTGATCGCGAACGGCTCGGTTCCCTTCGTCATTGAGGTGCCAGGCCACTAGCTGGCCGGCGTGCTCTCGTATCGGGATCTGTATGATGTCCAGGCGATGCTGGTCGCGGCGAAGTCGCGCGGCAGCGCCATAGTCATCGGCGGAGGATTGCTCGGCCTCGAGGCTGCCGTCGGCCTCAAAGAGCAGGGCATGGACGTCACCATCCTGCATCTGGCGCCGACGCTGATGGAGCGCCAGCTCGACACGCCGGCCGGCATGCTGCTGCAGCGCGCAATCGAGGCGCGCGGCATCAAGGTGATCACCAAGGCCAATACCAAGTCGATCCTCGGCGAGAAGAAGGTCGAGGCTGTACTGCTCGAGGACGGCACGCGGCTCACCGCCGATCTCGTCATCATGGCGGTCGGCATCAAGCCCAATGCACAGCTCGCGAAAGATGCTGGCATAGTCGTCAATCGCGGCATTGTCGTCGATGCGTCGATGCGGACGTCGGACTCTGACGTGTACGCAGTCGGCGAGTGCGCGGAGGCTCATGGCCAGGTCTTCGGCCTCGTAGCACCGCTCTACGAGATGGCCGGCGTGATCGCGGCGCAGCTGGCGGGCGACGCTTCGGCCCGCTTCACGCCGAGTGCTGTCGCCACCAAGCTCAAGGTCACCGGCATCAATCTGTTCTCGGCCGGCGACTTCGCCGAAGGCCGGGACCGCGAGGAGATCGTGCTGCGGGATGCGGCGCGCGGCGTTTACAAGCGGCTGGTGCTCAAGGACAGCAGGATCATCGGCGCCGTGCTTTATGGCGACGCCTCGGACGGCGCCTGGTTCTTCGATCATCTGAAAAAGAGCACCGATATCGCGCCGATGCGGGAAACGCTCATATTCGGGCCGGCCTATGCGGCTGGAGCCCCGCTGGACCCGATGGCAGCCGTTGCAGCGTTGCCGGATGAGGCGGAGATCTGCGGCTGCAACGGCGTCTGCAAGGGCAAGATCACCGGCGCCATCGCATCGTTGCAGCTGACGACGCTCGACGACGTCCGCGCGCACACCAAGGCCTCGGCCTCTTGTGGCTCGTGCACGGGCCTCGTCGAGCAACTTCTGAAGACCACGCTCGGCGACGCCTACAATCCGGCGGCCGTGCAGCCGATGTGCCCCTGCACCAGGCTCGGGCATGGTGACGTGCGCCGGCTGATCGTGGCCAAAGGCCTGAAGTCGATCCCCGATCTCATGCAGGCGCTCGAATGGAAGACCTCGTGCGGCTGCGCCAAGTGTCGACCCGCGCTCAATTACTACCTGATCGCGACGTGGCCCGGCGACTACATCGACGACAGCCAGTCGCGCTTCATCAACGAGCGCGTCCACGCCAACATCCAAAAGGACGGCACCTACTCGGTGGTGCCGCGGATGTGGGGCGGCATGACGAGCGCCTAGGAATTGCGCGCCATCGCCGATGTAGTGGAGAAGTTCAACATTCCGGCGGTCAAATGCACCGGCGGCCAGCGCATCGACATGCTCGGCGTGAAAAAGCAGGACCTGCCCGCGGTGTGGGCTGACCTCAATAAAGCCGGCATGGTCTCGGGCGCGGCTTATGCCAAGGGCCTGCGCACCGTGAAGACGTGCGTGGGAACCGACTGGTGTCGTTTCGGCACGCAGGATTCGACCGGTCTCGGCGTCAAGCTCGAGAAGTTCCTGTGGGGCTCGTGGACGCCAGCGAAATTGAAACTCGCGGTGTCGGGCTGCCCACGCAATTGCGCCGAGGCAACGTGCAAGGATATCGGGGTGATCTGCGTCGAGAGCGGGTATGACATCCATTTCGCGGGCGCGGCCGGCCTCGACATCAAGGGTACCGAGGTTCTCGGCCATGTCACGACCGAGGACGATGCGATCGAGGTCATTGCCGCACTGACACAGCTCTACCGCGAGCAGGGCCGCTATCTCGAGCGCGTCTACAAGTGGGCCAAGCGCGTCGGCTTCGGCACGGTGCGAAAGCAGATCATGGACGATGTCGAACGGCGCAAGGGCCTGTACGCACGCTTCGTGCAGTCGCAGAGATTTGCGCAGATCGATCCCTGGGCCGAGCGTGTCGGCGGCAAGGATGCGCATGAATTTGCGCCCATCGCCGATCTTACTGTCAAAGAGGCCGCCGAATGAACACGCCCGCTCCCCGCTGGGTCGATATCGGAGCGCTCGACGCCATCCCCGTACGTGGCGCACGCGTCGTGCGATCAACCGCGGGATGCGTCGCCGTCTTCCGCACTGCCCAGAGCGAGATCTATGCTATCGACGACGCCTGTCCGCACAAGGCGGGACCGCTCAGCCAAGGCATCGTGCACGACAGGTCCGTGACCTGTCCGTTGCACAACTGGGTGATCAGCCTGGAAACCGGCACCGCACAAGGCGCAGACAAAGGCCAGGTGCGCACGTACGCGCTGAAGATCGAAGCCGGCCGCATCCTGCTCGACGTTGCCGGGCTGGACTTTGCCAAGGTCGCGTGAGGGTGCCGGCATGAACAGCGTGACCACTCGGACGACGTGTCCCTACTGCAGCGTCGGCTGCAGCGTTCAGGCTCGTGCCGCCAGGAAATTGGGAGACTGATCGATGTTGTACGCATCCCGCAAGCCGTCCGAGGTACAACCCCGGCGAATGGGGGCGCTCGCCAAGCTGCCCGTGTTTCTCGATCTCGCCGGCAAACGCGCGGTGATTGTGGGAGGAACGGCGCCAGCGGCGTGGAAGGCGGAATTGCTGGCGGCTGCCGGCGGGATGGTCGAAATCTACGCGGTCGATGCTGGACCTGAGATGCAGGCGCTGCTCGGACGTGGCGCGGCGTCTGGATCGCTGCTGCACCACGGTCGATCGTGGCAGCCGAGCGATCTCTCCGGCGCCGCCATTGCAATCGCCGATGCGGCCGATGAGATCGAGGCGAGCGCGGTCTTCGATGCGGCGCGCGCTGCTGGCGTCCTCGTCAATATCATCGACAAGCCAGCTTACTGCCAATTCCAGTTTGGTGCGATTGTTAACCGCTCGCCCGTCGTGGTCGGCATCTCCACGGATGGCGGCGCGCCGATTCTCGGCCAGGCCATCAGGCGACGCATCGAGGCGCTGCTGCCGGCATACCTCGCGGCATGGGGGCAACTCGCCAAAGACGTTCGCGAGATGGTGGGCTCACGCCTGCCGGTGGGACAGCCGCGGCGGACGTTTTGGGAGACGGTTGCCGGTCGGGCATTCGGGGCGCCGCCTGCCACCGACGAATTCCGCCGATGCGCCGATCTGGTGGCGCGACTCGCTGCCGGCGGAGCGCCGGTCGCAACAGGGCGCGTGACATTGGTCGGCGCCGGCCCCGGGGATGCCGAGCTGCTGACGTTGATGGCCTTGCGGGCGCTGCAGTCGGCCGACGTGATCCTCTACGACGATCTCGTCTCGGAAGAGGTGCTGGAGCTGGCGCGCCGGGAGGCGCGGCGCATCGCGGTCGGCAAGCGCGGCAGGCAGCAGAGCTGCGCGCAGGACGACATCAATGAGATGATGATCGGGCTGGCCCGCGAAGGTCGGCATGTCGTGCGCCTGAAGTCCGGCGATCCAATGATCTTCGGGCGGGCCGGTGAGGAGATCGCGGCACTGAAGGCTGCAGGCATTCCCGTGGCGGTGGTGCCCGGCATCACGTCCGGCATCGCGCTTGCGTCGCGCCTCGGCGTGTCGCTCACGCACCGCGATTGCGCGCAGTCGGTTCGTTTCGTCACGGGTCACGGCCGCAGCGGCGAGTTGCCTGAACATCTGGACTGGCGCGGACTTGCCGATCCAGCGACGACGCTTGTTTTCTACATGAGCGGCGGCACAGCGCCGCACATCGCCGAGCGCCTGATGGCTGCCGGGCTCCCGGCGTCGACGCCAGCCGTGCTGCTGGCCGGGGCGACGAGGCGCGACGAGACGTGCTGGACCGGCAGACTGGCCGAAATGCCAGCCGGCCTCACTCGGCTCGATAGCGGCGCCCCGCTGCTGATCGGCATCGGACGGGCCTTCGCTGACGCTCTGGAGAAGCCGACAATCTTGGAAAAACAAACAAGCAACATGAGTGTGGCACACGCCCCCGATGACCGGAGTGGGTCACCGGCAATCGCACGTCCTGCTCGCAGTTTGGGGTCTTGATCGGACCCAGCTTCTGCGCGACAAGCCTGTAGGTGAAACTGCTGGCGCAACCAATGCAGCACATTGACGACGAGGATCTCGCGCGCATGAGTTCGCGAGAGCTTCTTGATCTGCAAGCGCAGATCCATGACGCTATCAGAGCCCACATTCGAACGAAAAACGCTCGAATGTCGGGCGCAACGCGGCTGCAGCAATCAGGACCTGCGCATCTGCCTCAGGTCGAGCAGAGCCGTCAGCGATCGCTTTTGGTCCACGCGGCAACCCGCGGCGTTGCCGTTGTTGCGGCGGTGTCCAATTCGCCTCCGGGAACCGGTGAGCAGCCGCCTGCCGGATCAGAAGCCGTTGAACTTGAACGCGAGCGTGACGCCTGGCTGACCAGGAAGCGGGCGAAACCGGGCGAGTAGAGAATCCCGTAAAATTTTGATTTTCCTGGAATTTTGGCGGATAGAGGGTCCGCCGCCTTCGGTGCGACCGGGTTTTTCTTTTTCCGCAAGGCATTGGCAACGGGTTGCCGTTGAACTGGAGGCCCGGCAGGACGGTGCGGGCGCCGATTTCGGGCGGCAGCCTGGGTGAGGCGGTTGCGACAGGGCGCCCATCTCTGGCGGCAAGTACGCCAGCAAAAAGGGCGGCCCCGATGAGGCCGCCCGGATCAACCTGGCTGACGTGTTGCGATCAGTTGGCGCCGGCGTTGGCAGCACCCGTGTCGACGTTACCCTCGGTGAACTTGATCTTGCGCTCGGACATGCGGCCGACGTTCTCGAAGTAGGCCTGGTCGTCGCCGACGACGAGCGAGGGATTGCACTGCGGGGCGCAGTTGTAGGACTCGCGTTTGGTGCCCTTCTGGACGTTGACGACCTTGGACTCCTCGCGGACCACCATCACCCGCTGATCCTGGATGATGTTGCGCTCGCTATCCAGCGCGATGACGTTGGTGATGCCGAAGGTCTTGCCGGTGACGACCAGCAGGTTCGGCGCTTGCACGGTGACGTCGGCAATCGTCGGGTTGCCGATGATGATCTCGGCCACCGGGCGCGGCAGCCGCAGCAACTGGGACTGGTCGTACTTGACGATCAGGTCCTGAGCGCGGGCGGTGCTGAACGGCATTACGGCAACGACGCTCAGCAGGAAGCCGGCGGCGAAGGCGGTGGACTTGGACGAAAGAAGGCGGGAGAACATCATGGCGCAGGCACTCCGAGGCTGGCGACGCGGCTCGAAGTATTAGGCCAGCAACCCGTAAACGATCCGCTAACGAGCCGAATTGCGCCGTCCCGATTTGGCACAACCGGCTCCTAGCGCCGGGGAATTCGGTCTCCTGTGGCGGACAGGCACCTGACTACGTCCCATCGACCCTCGCCCCAGGCCCGCCACAGTGATAAGCGTTGTGGCAACAAGCGAATCGACACTGCCGGCCCCGCCCTGCCAGCCTCGCCCGCCCTGCCAGCCTCGGAAGGCAACATGTATCGGCCTCTGATCGCAGCCCTTGCGCTCGCGGCCCTCGCCGCCCCCCTCGACGTGCGCGCCGCCGGTGAGGCCGGCCTGCAGCGCGCCAAAGAAGCCGCGATCGCGCTCAACCGCAATCAGGTCGACCGCGCCGTGGTGCTGTTTACCGAGGCACTCGCCGACCCGGGCTTGCCCAACGATCGCCGGGCCTCGCTCCACAACGACCGCGGCGTCGCCTACTCCCGGCTCAACCAGGTGCGCGCCGCGATCGACGACTTCAATCGCTCCGTGCAGCTGTTTCCCGAAAATCCGTCAGTCTACAACAACCGCGGCAACGTGTTGCTGTCGATCGGTTATGCGCAGGAAGCCGTGAAGGACTTCGATCGCGCCGTCCAACTGGCACCGGGGTACGCTGCGGCCTACTCGAACCGCGCCAACGCACTTGCTCGCATCGGCGACAACGACGGTGCCGCCCGCGACTTCGCCCATGCCGTGCGCCTCACCCCCCAAAGTGCGGCCCCGCTCGCCGGACGCGGCCGCCACCATCTGGCGCAGAACCGTCCGAACGCTGCGCTGCGCGATTTCAGCCGCGCTATCGCGAGGGACGCCAAGTTCGCCGCCGGCTACAAGGCGCGTGCGGAAGCCAAGATCGCACTCGAGCGCTTCGAGGAGGCGGTCGAGGATCTCTCCCGCGCGGTCGCCTTCGAGCCGCAGAACATCGAGATCTACCTGCAGCGCGGCTATTGCTATCTGGCCTCGCGCAACGTGTCGTCGGCGATCAAGGATTTCCAGCGCGCCACCGAGCTCGAGCCGAAATCGGCGACCGCGCTCGAGGCGCTCGCCTTCGCGCACGCCAAGGCCGACGCGCACGACGATGCGCTCAATCATCTGGCCAAGGCCCTCGAGATCGATCCCCGCTCGGCGCAGGCGTATGCCTATCGCGCGGTCGTCTACAAGTGGATGGGCCAGCCCGAGCTCGGCGAGAAGGACATCGAGCGCGCGCTGAAGCTCGATCCCGCGCGCCCCGAGGTGCAGTGGGCCCGCGGCGAACTCGCGGAAGCCACCGGAGCGACCGAGGATGCGATCGCCGACCTGAAGAAGGCGGCCGCCGGCCGTCCGTTGCTGCGCGATGCCGTCGCCGCGCTCGACCGGCTTGGCGCCCCGATCGCCGACGAGATCAACGTGCCCGAACTCGCATTCGAGCGCTGGCGGGTGGTGATCCGCTCCAACCGCCATTACGCCGTGCACGCGGATCTGCCCCGCCTCGCCGTGCCGCTCGAGATGGTGAGCGGCGGCACGCCACGGCTGCTCGAGTGGGACCTGAAGCGCAGCGGCGTCAAGGGCCTCGGCGTGCTGCGCTTCCACGCCGGTCGCATCGAGGGCAAAGACGGCATCGAGGACGTCGAGCACGGCGCGGCGATCGACACGCAGACGCGCACCGTGATCGCGGTCGAGACGTTGCGGCAAGGCAAGCGGATGGCCGAGTGGTCGTTCGAGGACACCAAGCTCGAGGTCACCGGCGTCGACGGCCACAAGGAAGAGTACACGATCCGCCAGGGCCTGCGTGCCAAAGAGGTCGCCCAGCCCAAGGAGCCGCCGCCGCGCCGCGTTTCGGAGAACCCGCGCCCGACCGGCAACAACGGCGGCACGCCGAGCTGGGCGCCCTGGGCCCAACAAGGCCCGCAGGACAGCCGAGGCGGCAACCGTCAAAAGCAGCAGCAACCCAAGACGCTGTTCGACCTGATCTTCAAGTCGTACTGAGCGCGCGATCGCGATCG
>JANOJW010000718.1:0-4635 GCA_031418955.1 Hyphomicrobiales bacterium
ACGTGCGCTCGGCCAGAGCCGCGATCGCGGCCTTCAGCTCGCCCTTGGGCGGCGGCGCGGCCAGCAGTTGTCCGACGACGGCAAAGCGCAGCCTTGCCCATCTGTCGTGAACACGGGGCTTGTGGGCCATGCCGGTGCTCCTGTGGATCGGAAGCAGAAGCGTGGCAGGCCGCTGACAGATTGAAAACGAGCGAACTCTGCGGGCGGCCTTCGGCCGTCACAGAGCGCGCATTCGGCCGCCAGTGATGGGGCCAAGGAAGCGCAGCAGCGCCACGAGCCGACCAGCATCGTCGCCAGGGAAGCGATCGAGCAGCGCCGCCGGAAGAGCCGCGTGCTCGACCGGCGGCATGAAAGCGGCTCGCGCCGCCTGCCAGAATGGCGTCGCCGTGAACATGTCGCGCCACCAGCGGCGCCAGCGCTCGACCGTGTTGCGATCGACACTGACGACATGCCCCAGACCCTGGAGCCGCGCGTCGCTGGCGCCCTGGTGCAGCATGGCGATCAGCACGACGGCGGTGGCGATGAAGACGCGAGGCCCCAGAAAGCGCACCGAGGCCGGCGTCTCGCGCGCCCGGCAGCCGTCGACGGCGCAGCAGAAGCTGAACCGGCGATCGTGCTCGGGGCCGAGGCGGCCATCGAGGCACTTGGGCCGGCCGTGCGGCTTCCTCGGGAAGCGCGCCGAATGCAGGCAGCCGCCGCAGCGGCCGCATCCCTCGGCACGCGCCGCGTCGGCGAGATCGCGATCGATGGCGAGCAGGAGATCATGGAATCTGATATCGGCGAGCACGGTGGCGTACAAGGAGCGTCCTCCTCAGCAAGGGGTGATCGATATGGCCAAGCCTGGACGCAACGATCGCTGCCCGTGCGGCAGCGGCAAGAAGTACAAGCAATGTTGCTTGACGGCGGACGAGGCGGACGAGCGCCGGGAGATGCTCGAGGCCGAGGTGCGCAGAGCTGAGCGGGTTGCCGCCGCTCATCCCGAGCTGATGCGCGAGCTGAAGGGCGCCGTGGCGGCGCAGCTCGGGATATCCGAGGAGGACCTCGCTCGCTCGGAGGCGCTGATGGATGCGTCCAACGCGGTCGTCGATCTCATTCATGCCGGCAGGCTCGACGAGGCGGAGGCCGCAGCGCGCCATCTGATCGCCGAATACCCCGACGAGCACGATGGCTGGGCGCGGCTGGGGAGGGTGCACGAGCGGCGCGGTGCAAACCGCGAGGCCGCCGACTGCTACCGCCGGATGCTCGCCGTCATAGCCCGCCGCCCCGACGACTACGACCCCGCCATGGTCGAGGACTTCACCAAGCTGGTCGCCAAGCTCGATCCGCCTGCCGGGTGAGCCCTCCTCCTCGCTCACGCTCGGCGAGGGCGCCGATGGCCGTGCCATCGGCGATCGTGATCAGGCCGGCCGGGCGGCACCGTCAGAATGCGTGATCGGGCTTACCAGCGCATCTCGATCAAGCGTTCCGGGCGAACGCGATCAGTCGCGTGTGGGGTGCGTGACGGCTCCGTTGGAGTAATCTGCTGACTCTCAGTGTTCGCGGTCGGCGTCAAGACGCCGCGCATCTTTTTCGCGGCGATCTTTGCCTTCGATCCAGCCGCCGACCCAGGATGAGCTCTGCTGGCTGCCGACCGTATGAGGTGAGCGCATCGGCTCGCCCCGACGGCCGGCGCGATAGCCCTCGTACCAGGCCGTGGCGTCCTCCTTTTTCTTGTCGCCACGGGAGGCCGTCCCCGAAGTCAACGGGAGGGACCCGCGCGTGTCGCGGAGCGCCTCACAGCGCGTAGCGGCGCGCGTGGGAGGGCCCTGTTGACCCTCGGGGGCGGGTGGGCAACGAACGCCGTCGGTGCGGTCGGTGTCGTCGGTCATTTCTTGCCTCCCTTCGAGGGCTTCGCTGAGTTCACGCCGTTCGCACCGTTGATCGCGTCCGGCGCGCTCTCCGCCGCGTCCATCTCGCCGGCCTTGATCTTGCGGATCGACGGGCCGTCGAGCGCGAGGCGGTAGGCGTTGTGGACGAGGCGATCGAGGATGGCGTCGGCGAACGTCGGCTCGCCGATCACCTCGTGCCATGCGTCGACCGGCAGCTGGCTGGTGATCAGGGTCGAGCCCGAGCCGTAGCGATCCTCGACGATCTCCATCAGATCGCGCCGCTGGTTGGCCGACAGACGATCGGGCCCCCAGTCGTCGAGGATCAGCAGATCGACGCGCGTCAGCATGCGGAACTGACGAGCGAAGCGGCCGTCGCCGTGCGCGAGTTCGAGATCAGCAAAGAGCCGCGGCACGCGGGCGTAATGCACGCTGAGGCCGTCGCGGCAGGCTTTCTGCGCCAGCGCGCAACTGAGCCAGGACTTGCCGACGCCACACGGCCCGGTGACGAGCAGATTGCGGTGCTCGACGATCCAGCGGCAGGTGGCGAGGCTCTGGAACAGCGCCTTGTCGAGCTTGCGCGGCACCCGGTAGTCGACGTCCTCGATCGACGCCTGGCCGTGGCGCAAGTGGGCTGTCCTGAGCCGCGTCTCGAAGCGCTTGTTATTGCGGCTCGCCGTCTCGCGGTCGAGCAGCAAGGCCAGCCACTCGGCGTGGCTGAGGTCGCGCGATCTGTCCTGTGCCTCAAGCTCGACGAACGCTTGCGCCATGCCGTCGAGCTTCAGCTCGCGGAGCAAGTCTATGGTGGGATGCGTGAGCATGTGTTCTCCTCAGTGGAAGTAGTCGGGGCCGCGGATGTTGTCGTGCGCAATGGCCGGCCCGTCCGCGGCATCGGCGGGCCGATTGCGATCGTCGTGCCGGAGGCGCGACTGATCGGCGTTGGTCTTGAGGATCGACTCGACGGATCGGTAGGAGCGCGCGCCGATGGCGAGCGCGTGCGCGCAGGCCGCCTCGAAGCGCTCGCGGCTGTAGCCCTTGGCGAGCCGCATGATGCCGACGCACACGCGGAATCCCTGCTCGGGATGCGTGCGCTCGCGCATGATGATCTCGACCAGGATCGCGGTGCTGCGGCCGATCTCGGCGGCTCGGCGCTGCAGACGTTCCGGCGTCCATTCGGCGTAACGCCGGTGGCTCGACGGCATGTGCTCGCCGAGCGTGGTGTGCTTGCGGTTGGATGAGGAGCGCACGTGTGTGGCGATGCGGCGGCCGTTGTGGAACACCTCGATCGTGCGCGCCGTGATCCGCGCCCACATCTTCTCGCGCAGCAGCGTGTACGGCACCGAGTAGTAGTGCTTGTCGATCTCGACGTGATAGTCGAAGCCGCACCTGACCTGCTTCCACGCGGCGAACTCGAACGGCCCCGCCGGCAGAGCCTTCAGCGCGCCGCACTCGACCTCGTCGAACAGCGTGCGCCGGCTGGCGCCGAGATGGCGCGACACACGGTTGTTGAGCGTCGTTAGACAGTCGCGGATCGCCTCGTTCAGCTCGGCGAGCGTGAAGAACTTGCGGTTCCTGAGCTTCGCGATGATCCACCGTGTGGCGAGCAGCACGCCCGCCTCGACCTTCGCCTTGTCGCGCGGCTTGTAGGGGCGCGCCGGCACGATCGCGGTGTCGTAGTGACTCGCCATCTCCTCGTAGGAGCGATTGACAGCCGGCTCGTAGAAGCAGGCCTTGGTGATGCCGGACTTCAAGTTGTCGGACACCACCATGCCCGGCACGCCGCAGAAGAAGCTGAACGCGCGCGTGTGCGAGCCGATCCAGTCGCACAGCGCTTGCGTGCGCGTCGCCTCGGCATAGGTGTAGCTCGACGCGCCCAGCACAGCGACGAACAGCTGGCAGGTGTGCACCTCGCCGGTCTCGGCGTCGAAGATGTCGATCGTGGTGCCGGCGTAGTCGACGAACATGCGCTCGCCGGCGATGTGCGTCTGCCGCATCGTCGGCGTGAGCTTGCCCTCCCACGCGCGATACAGCTCGCAGAACCGGCTGTAGCCGTAGCTGTCGGCGTGCTGGCCGCGATGCTCCTCCCACAGCAGCTGCAGTGTCACGCCGGGCCGCTTCAGCTCAGCGTACAGCGTCGGCCAGTGCGGCAGCGGGCGCTTCTCCTTCGACACGTTGGCCGGCGGCGGAAACAGCTTCGCCTCCAGCGCCTCGTCGGTCATGTCGTCGGGCAACGGCCACGCGACGCCGGCGCGCCGCGCGCGGCCCAGATAATCGACGACGGTCGTGCCGCCGACGCCGAGGCTGGCACCGATCTGCCGGCTCGACAGCCCGGCAGCCTTCAGCCGCAACACCTCGCGTAGCTTGCGCATGGGTAATCTCGCTCCGGGCATGCCCTGCTCCCTGTTGAAAAGGGAGCCGAGGCGATGCCGATTCGCTCAATCACCAACGGGCGCCGTCACGCCTCTCCACACTGTCCACATGCTGATCGGGATCGCCCGGAACGGCTGATCGGGATCAGTCGGAACGCGTGATCGGGATCGCACGGAAACACTGATCGGCATCGATCGGAATGACTGATCGGGATGGACCGGTGCGGGCAGCCGCTTTCGCCGATCGCATTGGGCCTGATCCGCGAGGCGATAGCGCTGGCCGAAGCAGCGGCCGCTGCGGCGCAGCCCCCGGCGGATCGCGCCGCCGGCCTAGCGCCGCCCAAGCCCAAATGGCTGTTTCCGAGCCCAGCCGGGCTGGGGCCGATCGGCGATCACGCGCC
>JANOJW010000719.1:0-9066 GCA_031418955.1 Hyphomicrobiales bacterium
ACGAGCTGCGGCCTCCTTCTGGCGGATCGACTCGAGCTTGGACCGTGAAACCATACGAAAACCTCCGAGACAGGCCCTTAAGCGCCAGCGCACCGGAAAACGACCCGAAAGCTGATGCCCTCAACGACGCTGTGATGGCGGTTGCGCCCCGCGCACATCGAGCGCGGGCGGCGCCGGCTGCGGCGTTGCGGCCTGCTTCGTCGGCGTCGGCGCACGGCCCTCGCGGGCGGGCAGCGGCAGCGGCTCGCCGTTGTCACAGCTGTGGATGGCGCCGAGGGTCAGCAAGCCGCTGTCGCGGTCCCGCTCGCTCGACGGTGCGCGCTGCACGAAGCCGCGCTGGAAGCCCGCGATCTGGCCCTCGGCCTGCTTCCTGACGCCCGCGCTCGCGCCGCAGTAGATGCTGCGGTAGATGTCGTCGATCCAGATGCGCTCGGCTGCCGGCGCGTTGCCGACCGCCCAGACGATCAATCGCATCGCTTCGTCTTCGTCCTTCTTGACGGTGGTGCCGCGCCAGAGCAGCTCGGCGAAGAAGGCGGTGGCGCCGACATGGCCGTCCTGCATCAGCGCTGTCAACCGGCCCAAACCCTGACGCTGGTTGGTGGCGAGGCCCTCGCCCTTCAGGTACATCTTGGCGAGTTCGAAGCGTGCATCCGGGTCACGAAAGAAAGTCTCGGCGACCTGCAGATACTCAGCTGCTCGGCCCGCGTCCGCCGACAGATTGTGCTCGGGCAGCCCTCGCAGCAGATAGCGCGCAAGCGCGGTCAGCGAGCGGCCGACGAAAGGCGCCAGCTCATCGTCGTCGTTGATCTTGTTGGAGTTCTTCTCGACGATCTTCAGGAACAGGTTGTAGGCCTTGACGTGATCCGTCGTAGCGCTGGCGTTGTCGGCGTAGAGCATCGCAAGGTGGTACTGGCCGAGCAGCAGGCCCTTGTCGGCCGCGAACGTGAGGCCGGGCAACGCGTGCTGGTAGAAGCCGCCGCGATACGCGCCAATACCCTGTTCGAGGGCGGCCTCTGGCGAGACGAACGACATGCCGCCGGATTGGGCACGAGCCATGGGTCCGCTCAGGGCGAGCACCGCGGCCACAAGCAGTGTCGCGCGACGCCGAGACGAGGGTGAGGACAAACTAGACACAGGCGACCTTTCTGCCGGCGTTGGCCACAAGAAGGCCTCGCCGGTCTCGATCCATGGCACGGGCGCACAGCTCCGCAGCTACAGGGTCCGTCGCCAGCGTTGCGACGACGCCTGAAGTGCGTGCGCGGCAACGTTCCCGCGCAGACTGATGTGTATGTGCTTGGCGCATGCTGACGACCGTTTCGATCGCCCCCGCGGATGCTGCGCGGCCTCGCGTGCCGCTCGCACCGCCCCATTCGCATATGGGCATTGATTGAGCCGACACAACCCTCTGATCTGCATGCCACTTCACAATTTCGAGAGAGGCCGGTTCGAGGGAAGCCGGTCCGCGTCGCGATCTGGCCACAATCACACGCGCCGCGGAACGCTGGGTCCGTGCAATCACGATCTGGTCCACGCAGGGCGCACTCATCGGTGGTTCACTCTCGCAACGCGTTTCGGCCGCCGTGGTTTCGGCCTTCGAGCCCATCGCGCCATGCGCCTGCTCCCTACACCGTCGCAACGGTGACAGGCGCAACGCGCGCTGCTGTGGCCTCGAACCCACGAAACCGGGCTCGGACTGACGGGTCCGCATGACCAACCTTTGTTGGAGTTTATGGCTCAAAAGAGGCGTCTGGGGCACATTCCAGTTGCCAGCCGGCAACACTAGTTACCGAACGATTGTCACTTCCCTGTCACAACGACGTCCCTCAGATGCGCAAGGCCGCGATCAAGCCCGGATTGAGGTAGCCGACGACAGCCAATGCCGCGATCGCCAGCACGCCAAGGCCGAGCACCGGATTGACCCGCCGGAACATCGCCGCGAGACCCGCGAACGCCACTGCGATCAGCGCTGGCAGCACGAAGGCTGCGGCGACCGCGATCGGCACGAAGGCTTGCTCCATCGGCAATAGCAGTGGAACTGCGGCGGCAGAACCCGACAATGACCAGCCAAGCCCCAAAACCGAGCCCGCAACTGCGAGGCCATCCCTTGCATGATTGCCCCTTGCGGGTTTCGCCGCCCAACTGCGCGACGCAACTTTTTGTCCGAAACGCATACACACTCCCTCAGGTCACCTGACTTGAGCCCTCGATGGGCTCGATGTCCCCGGCATCCCCGTGGGTAGTGACGCAAGCTGGCGGCGTGTTGACCCAATCGAGGCGAATCGGGGGCCGGTCAAGGCACTGTTAAGGCTGTGGGTTCACGTCATCGAAATGAGCATTTGGTAACTCTGTCAGTCGCCCTTCCATCCGACAGGCGTTCGGAGTTCCCGCGTGACGACCTCGACCCTACCGCACGGTACGCTGGCGTTTGTCGCCACCGTCGAAGGCAATGCACGTCCAGGTCCATTGGCGTGGACCGGCGACGACCGGACGCTGAGAGGCGCAGCCGTCAGTACCCTCGACGGGGCAGGACTGGCGACGCTGGTGACCATGCTCGCCGCAGCCGCGTGTTTTGGAAACTGGCACATTCTGCCCGGCATTGTACGCGATGCGGCCCCCCTAACCCTCAAGGTGTGGACCTTTCTCTGCATCGGTCTCGTGCTCGCGCTGCGCTGCCGGACCCGCCTGGCGCTGCGCCGAGAACTCTGGGCGGCCGTGCGTCTCGACGGCCGGCCGCTCCAGTACACCGGCACGCTCAAGGACCTGCTCGTGCCGGTGCTGGCGACGCTCGGCGGGCTGCTGCTCGTCTTCGCGTTCTTCGCGGTGCTGACGCAGTTCATCGTGCCACGCCCCTCGTCGGGACCCAACTTCAAGCGACTGCTGATGTCGGTGCCCCTCGTCTATCTGATGGGCCTTGGCGCATGGCGGGCGCGGGCCCATCTCGTCTCGCGCACGATGCGTGACGGCGTTACCGGCACGCTGACGGGCTCGGCCCAGCGCTATGCCGGCGTGCATTTCCTCACCGCACTGCTCATGCCGTTGACGCTTGGCTGGATCGTGCCGTGGCGACAGGCGATGCAGCAGCGACGGCTGATTGGGGGCATGTCGATCGGGGACAACCGCTTCGCTTGCGATCTGCGTGCGTCGCCCTTGCTCCGGCCTTTCGCACTCGCCTGGGCTGGCGCGCTCTTGCTCTATCTTGGTACCGTGCTGCTCGTCGCGAAGGCCCCCGTCGGGGCGAAGATCGCAGCGTTCTCGCGCACAGGCACTTGGGCTGGCCTCTCATCGTCCGACCGGCTCGATCTGGCGCTGTCGGCTGTCGTCGCCGGCGTCGCTCTCGCCGCGCTCGGGGCCTGGTATCGGGCGCACCATTGGCGCGCGCTCGGCGCTGCGACCTCGCTCGACGGCCGCGCGCTCAGGCTCGAGGCATCGACGGCCGCAATTATGCGCCTGTCGCTCGGCAACGGTGCGCTGAAGCTCGCCATGCTCGGCCCGCTCGCCGAGGTGCGCACGGCCCGCTTCCTCGCCCAGCACCTCGCTTACGCCTCGTTCATAACCGAGCTGGATTTCGGGTCCGCGCGGGCCACGGTGCGTAGGGCGCAATAGCGCGCCCGCGGGTCGATGGATCGCACCGACGCTCAACGCGCGTATTGCGCCGTCTTGCAGCGGTGGTCGTCACGGCGCAATACGCGCGTTCGACAGCTTCACGCGCGGAAAATGCAGTGCGCGCGCTATTGCGCCCTACGGCCTGCTTCTTCTAGCCCGCGCCATCACGCGAAGCGGTTCGGGCGGTAGGGCTCGAGCGGGATATTGAGGCGTTCGCCGGAGGCGAGGCCCGCGACGATGCGCCCCGTATTGGGACCACCGGTCAAACCCAGATGCCCGTGGCCTGCAGCAATGAAGATGTTGGCGTGGCCCGGAATCGCGCCGATGGCGGGCAGGCTGTCGGGCATACCTGGCCGCGGACCCATCCAGCGCGTGCCGCCGGACAGGTCGATGCCCGGGAACATGACCGCCGCATGCCGAGCCAGGACCTCGGCGCGGCGCCAGGCGGCGGGCTCGTCGGGATGACCGAGCTCCTCGGTGCCGGCGACGCGCAATCCCATCTCCATCGGCGTCACCGCGAAGTGCCGCTCGGCCTCGCTGATGACGTGGTTCAATGCGATGCCCGCTTTCGGGAAAGTCATGTGATAGCCCCGCTCGGCAATCAGCGGCAGGTCGAAGCCGATGGGTTTGAGGATATCGCGCGACCACGCCCCAGCCGCCACGATCAGGCACTCAGCCTCTTGCCGGCCGACAGCCGTTTCGACGCCGACGACCGGCCCCGGATGTAACGCCCGCACCTCCGCCCGCAGCAGATTGCCGCCCTTCTTCTGAAATAGCGTCGCATAGGCACGCGTCAGCCGATGCGGGTTCAGCGTGAAGGCCATCGGCCCGAGCCGCACGCCGCGCGTGTAGGCCTTCGAGAGGGCGGGCTCGGCGTCATGCAGTGCACGGCCATCGAGCACCTCGATCTCGCCGCCGTGCTTGCGCCGCAGCTTCCACGCCAGCGCGTTGTCGACGTCGAGTGCTGCGGCATTGCGGTGCACATAGAGATAACGCGATGGGCGCAGCAGATCCGGCACGCCGGCTTCCTTGGCCAAAGCCTCGTGCAACTCGACAGTGGTGCCGAACAGCGCTTTCATGGCCTCCGCAGTTTTCGTCACGCCCTCGACGGTCGCCGCCCGCCGCATGTGCAGCAACCACGGGATCGTGCGCGGCAAGGAGCGGAAGCGCACGACGAGCGGGCTGTCGCGGTCGAGCAGCATCTTCGGCGCGTCCTTGAAGACGCCCGGCATGCCGACCGGCACCACGGCCTGCGCCGCGAGGATTCCGGCGTTGCCCCACGAGGCGCCCTCGGCTGGCTCCTTGCGGTCGACGATGGTGACGCGCCAGCCGCGCTTCAACAACTCGAGGCCGGTGCACACGCCGACGATGCCGGCCCCGATCACGATCGCGCGGCGTGCGCTGGTGTCCGACATGTCGTTGTCCCCGTTGTCTCGCGAGCTGGACTTTCAGCCGTCAGAACTGATACCGTCGCAAGCCGCCGTCGACCGGGATCACGGTGCCGGTGATGTAGGCGGCGAGCGGCGAGGCCAGGAAGCACACGAGGCCGGCGATGTCCTCGGGCTCGCCATAGCGTCCAACGGGGATCTCGTGCTCGGCCTGCCACTTGCGGTACTCAGGCGCGTAGTTGCGCAGGATCTGCTCGCTGTGGATGCGGCCGGGCGGGATCGAGTTGATGGTGATGCCGAATTTGCCGATCTCGCGCGACAGACCTTTGGCCCAGGCATGAATGCCAGCCTTCGCGGAAAAGGCGCCGTTGACGCCCTCGGGCTCGGACTTCCCCGTAATGCAGACGATGCGGCCCCAGTTGCGCGCAATCATCTGGTCGAGCAGCTTGTGCGTGAGCTGGCGCGGCCGGTTGAAGTTCAGCGTCATCGCCTCGTGCCACTGCGCTTCGCTCGCATCCTTGCCGAACTGGCGGCTGCCGCCCGCGTTGTTGATCAGAATGTCGACATGGCCGAGCCCGGCGAGCGCCTGCTTCGCCGTCGTCTCGGGCGCGTCTTCGGCTAGTACATCCTGCACGATCATGACGGGCTTCGCGCCGCCCTTGGCGACGATCTCAGCCGCAACCTCCTCCAGCAAGTTGCCACGCCGCGCCGCAATGGCGAGCTTGACGCCCTCGGCAGCCAGCGCCTTGGCGATGCCACGTCCGATCCCCGTGCTGGCGCCGGTGACGAGCGCCGTCTTCCCCTCGAGCTTCAAGTCCACTGGTGTGCCTCCCGGTCTGCTCCGGGCAGGGTAGCCAGAAGCAGTCAAACCGCAAGCCGGCGCCGCACCGGAGGGCGCGCCGCAGCCATGCAGCGATCAACGAGCTACTTGCGACGACGTCCGCGGTCTCGGCAGAGGAACAGCGCCCGCGCCGTCACGCCGCGATCACAATTACTTTCCTCAGTGCACGAGACACTTGATCCGATTGAGCCAGTCGACGTAACTGTGTGTTATCGATACGGGATTATTGTCGCAGGCGTCATAACCAGACAATCCCGAACGTCCAGTCCACGAGGAGCGTGCGCGTGTCGAGCACCGTTGCGTTGCGTTGCCTGTCATCCAACCGGTCGTCCATGGCCTTGCTGGCCGTGTCGTTGGCCGCGCTGAGCGCCGTTGCCCCCGAGAGCGCGCTGGCCCAGTCCACGCGCCCCAGGGCCGCCCAGTCGCCCGCGCCGCGGCCGGCGAGCCAGCCCGCCGGGCCCCTGATCGGGGTCGTCTCGCTCGGCAGCCAGAAGGTCACCTTCTACAATCGCCACGGCGTCGTCGCGCAGTCGCCGATCTCGAGCGGCCGCAAGGGCTTCGAGACGCCCGAGGGCGTGTTCTCGATCCTGGAGCGCAAGGAGGAGCATTTCTCGAACCTTTACGACGACGCCTCGATGCCGTTCATGCAGCGCATCACCTGGTCCGGCGTCGCCATGCACGCCGGCAACCTGCCCGGCTATGCAGCGTCGCATGGTTGCATCCGCCTCCCCTACAGCTTCGCCGAGCGGCTGTTCGGACTGACCAAGCTCAACACGCGCATCGTGGTGACCCAGCGCGACGTGGTCCCCCAGCCGATCGCGCACCCGGTGCTGTTCCAGCCGCGCTTGGCCAGCGAGCCACCGGTTGCAGCTGCCCCGTCGGCGGCTCCACCGGCGACACCGCGTCCCGCCCCTGCGTTCAAATCAGAAGGCGGCGCCGAGACGCCGATGATGCTCGGCGTGCGCCCCGCGCGCCCCGAGACGCCGGAAGCGACGTCCCCGACGCCAGCCCCCCAGCGCGAGGTCACGACCGTGCTCGAAGCGGCTCGCGTGCAGCAGGCTGCCGCCACCCAGAAGGCCGCCGAGGCGAACAAAATCGCGGACGCCGCCAAACTCGTGGTCAAGACCAGGCTCGTCGAAGCGCAAAAGGCCGAGCGCGCGTCCAAGGCCCAAACAGCCCTGCTGAAACGTGCAGAAGGCAAGGTGGTCGCCGCCGAGCGGGCCACCACGCGTGCCCGCTCCGAGGAAGCCGCCGAGAAGGCAAAGGAGGCGCACACCAGGGCGCTCGAGGAGCTCGAGGCCGTGAAGAAACTGACCGACGATCTCAAGACCGCCGCGCTCGAGCGCTCCACCGAGGTCCGCTCGGCGACCGACGCCGCCAAGGCCGCCGACGCCGCCCGCAACGCCGCGCAGGCCGAAGCGCGCATTGCCGCTCGTATGCTCGATCCGATCTCCGTGTTCGTGTCGCGCAAGGCCGGCCGCCTCTACGTGCGCCAGGGCCGTAACCCGGTGTTCGACGTCGCCTTCACCATCAAAGACCCGCAGCGCCCGATCGGCACGCATGTGTTCACCGCGATGGAAGATGCGGGCCCCAACCAGGTGCGCTGGAACATCGTCACCGTCGAAGGCGGCCAGGCGGACACGCCGCCGCCGCAGTCGCGCAAACGCGGCGAGACGTCACCGCGGCCAGCCCCTATCGACGTGAGCGGCAGCGTGCTCACCCGCCTCGAGTTCCCGCAGGACCTGCTCGATCGCATTACACCCTACGTGCAGCTCGGCTCGTCGCTGGTCGTCTCCGACCACGCCCCGAGCATCGAGACCGGCCGGAACACCGACTTCGTCGTGCAGACGCGCGGCGAGGAGCGGGCCCGCGAGTTCATCGCCAATTACGTTGCCGAGCAGAAGGCCGCGGAGCAGCAGAAGAAGGGCTACCGCTGAGGCGGGGGCGTGACCATCGCTCTGCGGCCAAGCTCATGCACCGGCTGCTGATGTTGCACAGCCAATCGGTTGTCATCATCGGGCTTGTCCCGATGACCCATGGTGCCGCCATCTCAATCGTTTCAGTTGATCGCCCGGATGCGACGATTGCTTTGCATCCAGGCACCCTCGGCCGCCGACGCTCTCCTTCGCTCGACTTGCGCAAGCTGAGAAATGGATCCTCGCGACACGCGCGAGGATGACAACCGCGCTCCTGTGCAATGTCGCTCGCAGCGCCCTATTGCCGCTCAGCCGTCGGGGTTCGCGCGAGCCCTGCCGCCGCATCACTGCGGCCCCGCCACAGCGGTTGCGCCAGCAGGACGAGCGCGACGAGCCCCAGCACGCCGAGCAGCGCGAACTGCCACCACGCAGCTCCAATCCCAAACAGCCGCGACGTCCAGTCGTTGATCTCCTGGTAGCGCAGGATGGTGACGCCTGCGGCCGCAATGGTGGCGAACTGGGCCGCCTTCTCGAGATCCTTGCCGAAGCGCTCCATGAAGTAGAACAACAAAACCACGGCCCACGGCAGGAACACGAGGCTCAGCCGCGTATTGACGCCCGCATAGTGCCGCCCGAACAGCACGTCGGTCGTTTGCTGGTAGCCGTAGTCCATCAGCACCCAGAACACCATGGCGATAGCGCCGATCACGATGCCGCGCTCCATGGCCGGCACGAGGTGCGCGTAGTGCGATTTCAGCGCTTTGCGCCAGATCAGCAGGAAGACGCCGATCACCAGCAGGACCAGGATGAAGAACACTTTGAGCATCAGCAGCCAGCGTTCGAGCTCGGCCGTTTTGGAGCGCGTTACCGAGCTCCGATAGAGATCACTCACGCGCCCGGCGAAAGCCGTCTGCGCGCGGCAGCAGTCGGCGCCGGTGAGCATGCGGCCCGCCGGAAAGCAGTAGCGCTCGGCGGTCCAACCCTCCGGTTTTTCCATCAGTTCGTCTGAGCTGCAGTTGCGCGAGAACTGCGACAGGCTGGTGCGGTCCTGCGCCTTGGTGCGCAGATCCTGCAGCACCTTGAGGATCGGGAGCTGTCCCGACCTCGGCCCCGACTGCGTCTCGCGGACGAGCTCCGCGGGCGCCACCTCCCACACCGCGCGCAATGTCTGTGCCGACAGCCCGCTCGAGACATAGAACGCAGCCCCCGCGACCAGCACAGTGCCGAAGACGAAGCGCCAGGGACCGAGCCAGACGCGGGACAAGTAGTGGTCGGTGAAAATCACGGCCGGCAGATAGAAGGCGGCGAGCGTCACAAG
>JANOJW010000720.1:0-4271 GCA_031418955.1 Hyphomicrobiales bacterium
AGTGCGGCGACCAAGGCAACGGCTTCATCAAGGCTCCAACTCTGGTTGGCATCGACCAAGAGCTTGACGCTGGCGCCCAACACCATCCAGGCCGCGGCCATCGCGGACAAGGAGATGCTCTTGACAAAGCCGACGCGCAGCTTGAAGGCGCGATAACCAGCAGCCCGTGCCGCCGACATCATCTCGCCGGCAAGACGCGAGTCGATGCCGCTGGCATAGGCCGGTAAGGCCCGCGGCGCGCCACCGAGGAAGGTGGCGAGTGCGACCCCCTTTCGCCTCGCCGCCAGATCATGCAGGGCTATATCGAGGCCCGAGGCGATCTGGTCGGCGGGACCCGGCTCGCCGGCCTGCAGAGACAATCGATGCAAGCGGGCTCGCAACGTCGCAAACGCAGTGGTCGGCGCAGTCACGTCGAGCCCCGCCAACGCCGCCGGCGCCACGAGGGCTGCCAGCCTCGCCCTATACTCGGCGCCAACCTGAGGGAAGTTGCACCAGATCTCGCCCCACCCCTCGGCACCGTCGCTATCCTCGATGCGCACGATCAGCGCCGGTCGCGCGTCGACGGGACCGAACACGGTCTGCATGGCGGTCTTCAGGGGATAACGGAAGCAGTGGACCTCGACGCGGGCAATTCTCGCCATCGTTACCTCCCTCAGGCCGTCGCCTGCTCGCCGGGCACGATCAGCACGTCTTCGATGCGCCCCGTGTAGGGGTAGCTGCCGTGACGCTCGTAGAGCTGCCAGAATACCGGCGCACGGCGGTCAATCCCGACGTCCATGCCTTCGAACGGGCCGAGCATCAGCGTCGGCGACAGCTCGGTCCAGCCGATGCGTTCGCTCCTGTCCAGCAGCAGTCGGCCTCGCCCGCGGCGGCTGCCGAGCGCTTCGTACTCGATCTCTGCCTCGTGCGCGCCGGCAGCAAGCGGGATGGGCACGAAGCTCCTGAACTCGCCAAAGCCATTGTAGTGAAAGTTGAGGCGGTTTGCTTCAACGTACATCACCATACCCGCGATGGTGTCACCGAGCGCCCACAGGATACCTTCGTCGCCGGCACGCTGCTCGAACCGTACCCGGATGCGGAAAGCGCGATTGCCAACCAATGGCATGATGTCGCTGCGATGGGCCGTCTGCGCACCGGGGAGCAGGCGCCGGGGCTGATTGGCCTTCTTGCGCATCCAGGCCGGCACGTCGCTGAACTTGCCGGGTCGGCTGCGGTTGTCGAGGGGATAGACGAAGTATTTCCAGGCCGCCGCGTCGAAAGCATTGACCAGTTCCTTGAGTTTGCTGGGATGGCCGGCGGCGAGATCGATGGATTCCGAAAAGTCCTCATCGAGGTTGTGCAGCGACCAGTTGCTCATATCAATCGGCTCGCCGCGGATCTGAAGCGAGCGCGCGAGCCATCCGTCGCGCACATAGGCGCGGTTCGACCAGCACTCGTAATACTGCTCGATGCGGGGCGAAGGCGCATCCTCGATCCACATCCGCGCCGCACTCACGCCGTCGAATGGCAGTGCCGGTTTGCCGTTGCTAGACTCGAGGCGCGGCACGCCGGCGAGATCGAGCAGCGTCGGCATGACGTCGGTGACGTGCATGAGCTGGCGTCGGAATTCGCCGCGCGCCTTGATGTGTGCCGGCCAGGAGGCGATGAAGCTGACGCGTCGCCCGCCACCGCCGGTATAGGTCTTGAAGCTCGGGAACGGCGTGTTCGAAACCTCGCCCCAGGCCGTCGGATAAAGCGATATGCTCTGCGGTCCGCCGAGCTCAGCGAGCATGCCGCGCTCATGCTCGAGCGATTGCGGCGGCAGCCCGGAATAGCGCCGGTTGTTGAGCACCATGCCGTGCTCACC
This sequence comes from Hyphomicrobiales bacterium, assembly GCA_031418955.1. Classification (GTDB taxonomy): domain Bacteria; phylum Pseudomonadota; class Alphaproteobacteria; order Rhizobiales; family Hyphomicrobiaceae. Next base: position 1,847 of record JANOJW010000720.1, read on the forward strand.
GCCGGCATCGGTGCCACCGTTGTCGGACGAAAAGAGGATGATTGTATTGTCGAGTTCGCCGAGCGACTCCAAGAACGCTACGAGCTTGCCGACATTCTGGTCGGCATTGTCGAGCATGGCTGCGTAGGCTTCCATGTGGCGTGCATAGAGGGGGCGGTTGACCGGATCGGTATCGTCCCACCGAGGCGCGCACGGATCGGATACCGGGAGCCGCGTCCCAGGCGGGATGATGCCCATCTCGAGCTGGCGCCGATGGCGGGTCGCGCGCGCCTCCGTCCAGCCAGCGTCGTAACCGCCCTTGTATTTCGCGATATCCGAGGGTTTGGCGTGGATCGGCGCGTGCATCGCGTTGTTCGCGACGAAGAGAAAGAATGGCTTTTCAGGATCGCTCGTACGCAGATCCTTGATGAAGCGAATGCCCTGGTTCATCCAATCGTCGCCCGCGTAGTAGTCGCGCGGATACTCGTCGACCGGCAGCACCTGATTGTTGAGCATGAGGCGGGCCGGGAAAAAGTGGTTCGTCTCCCCGTCCATGAAGCCGTAGTAAGTGTCGAAGCCGCGCTGCGCGGGCCAGTTGTGCTTCGAGCCGCTGGGCACGTTGTCGACGGCCGGCGTATTGTGCCACTTGCCCACCATGATGGTTTCATAACCCGCCGCGCGCAGTGTCTCGGGAAGAGTTGCAGCCTCGAGCGGGATCTCGCCCGAATAGCCGGGATATCCCGGATGGTTGTTAGCGAGCCAACCTGTGCCGACGCCGTGCGCGTTGCATCCCGTCAAGAGCGCTGCGCGGGCCGGTGAGCAGATCGCGTGCGTTGTGTAGTGGGTCAGCCGAACGCCCCGTGCAGCCAAGGCGTCGATGTTCGGAGTATCGATCTCCGAGCCGTAGCAGCCAGGATCCGACCAGCCCATATCGTCCATGAAGACGATCACGATGTTCGGCGCGCCTTTCCGCGCAGTCTTGCGTTCCGGCCACCATGGCGTTGACTCTTCGCGCGTGCGACCGATCTTCCCGGCGAAGCTGGTTATGTCATCTGACTTGTGGTTCTCAGCCATTCTAGCGCCCTCCGTGCAGGATTGATCGCTACAGGTGCAAATTTGCTAGCCGTCACCGCGGCCTGCGATGTTGCGGCGCAGCCTCTGGGCGCGGCCGGGCAGAAATGGCCAGACGAGCAGCAGGGCGGATATCACCAGCAAACTGAGTGAAAGCGGCGACGTGAAAAGCGGCGTGATGCTGCCGCCGGTGACCATCAGCCCCGAACGCAGCTTGGCCTCGGCGAGTGGAGCCATGACGAAGGCGATGACGAACGGTCCCAGCGGCAGGCCAGCGCGCTCCATGCCGAACCCGATGAGGCCGAAGGTCAGCATCAGACCGACCTCGAACCAGCGGTTGTTGTTGGCGTAGACGCCGACCACGCAGAACACCAGTACGAGACCAATGACGATGGGTTTTGGGACATTGACGAGACGGCGCAACAACGGAATCGAGACCAGCATCAGCGCGAACATGACCAAGGTCGACGTCAGCGTCGCACCGATGATGGAGTAGACCACGTCGGTGTTGCGCTGGAACAGAAGCGGCCCTGGCTGGATGCCATGGATCATCATCGCGCCGATCAGGAACACGTCGGTGACACTGCCGGGAATTCCCAGGGCGATGAGCGGAATGAGGCTACCGCCCATGGTGGCGTTGTTGGCGGATTCGGATGCCACTATCGCCTCGGCCGAACCTTTGCCGTACTCTTCCGGAGCTTTCGACAGGTTCTTGGCCGTGGTGTAGGCGACGAGTGAGCCGACCGCTGCTCCCACGCCGGGAAGAATGCCGATCCAGGTCCCGATGACCGACGACCGGATCAGGTTCCAGAACTGGGCGCGCCACTCCGCCATCCGCACCCAGAGCCCACTCAACGTGAATGGCGCCTGCTCCGCCGCCTCTTCCCGGCGCAGGGCGTCGCCCAGCACTGTTGCCACCGCAAACATGCCGACCAGAACCGGCAACACTTCAAAGCCTGATGTGAGTTGCCACCACCCGAACGTGTAGCGGTCGGTGCCAGTCGACGGATCGACGCCAGGAAACGAGATGAGTGCGCCGAAGGTTGCCGCCAGAAGGCCCTTCACCATCGATCCCTGGCTGACCGAGGCAATCAGCACCAGCGCCGACAGCACCAGCGCGAAATAGTCGAATGGCGAGAACTTGATCGCGATCTCGGCGAGCGGTTGCGTCAGCGTTGCCAGCGCCACCCAGGCAAACAGCGCACCGAACACCGACGAGAAAAGTCCCAGTCCAAGGGCCCGCCCGGCTTCACCGCGCTTGGCCATCGGGTAAGCATCGAACGTCGTCATCACATTGGCCGGCTCGCCCGGGATGCGCAGCAGCGTCGCCGTGACAAAACCCGAGGTGATGGCGCCGGTATACATCGAGACCAGC
>JANOJW010000721.1:0-8136 GCA_031418955.1 Hyphomicrobiales bacterium
CTGGGACGGCAACTACCTCGTGCAGTTCTGGGATCCCGAGTGGCAGCGCCTGATCTACGGCTCGCCTGAGTCCTATCTCGAGCGCATCAAGGCCGCCGGCTTCGACGGCATCTATCTCGACCGCGCCGACGTGCACTCCGAGTGGACCAAGAGCAATCCGCAGGCCCAGAAGGAAATGGAGAGTTTCATCGTCGGGCTCGCGGCTGCCGCCCGCATCGGCGATCCCTACTTCCTCGTCGTCATGCAGAACGCGGAAGAGCTTGTCGCGAGCAAACCGGTTCTTGGGTCCATCGACGCCATCGCCAAGGAGGATCTGTTCTACGGCATCGATCACAACGCCTCACCCAACGCGGCGGACGAGGTCGACTGGTCGCTCGCGCAATTGAGGCTTGCCCGCAAGGCCCGCAAGAAGGTGCTCGTGGTCGAATACCTGAGCGAGGCCGACAAGGCCGCGACCGCCCGCCGCCGGGCCGAGGTCGAGGGCTTCGTTGTACACTTCACGAGCCGCGATCTCGGCCGCCTCGTGGTTAACGGGCCTGATCAGGCGCCCACCGTCGAGGTGCAGTCGCAACCCTTCGCGATGCCCTCCCGCTGAAAATAAACTTATCCCCGCCCTCCCGGCGTGCCGTATGATGGCGCCTCGTGAAACCGTGCTCGAAGCGAACCTGAATGACCGACGTGTTGCCCTGGATCATCGTCCTCCTGATCATCGCCATCGCCGGTGGCTACGTGCTCGGCCGCAAGGCTGCCACCCGCACCGTGCCGTCGCCCCACTCCCCGCCCGCGACGCCGGGCTCGCAGCCGGTCTCGACCACGTCGGTCGCCAGCCGTTCAAACGTGCCGTCGCCCCGGCCCGTCGGCGGCGGCGTACGCGGGCCCGAGGCACCTCCTGCGTCTCAGTCGGGCGCTGCCCATCAGTCGGCTGGCGTCGGCGCCAGCGCCGCTGTCGCCTCCCTCGCCGATGTCCGCAGCTGGGGCTATCAGCTGCAGCACCTCGACCTGCAGAAGGCCGCGGTCTCGCCGTACGATCTCCTCGTCATCGACTATTCTAAGGACGGGTCTAACGAAGGCATCCTGACGCCTACCGAGATCGACCGCCTGAAGCGCAAGCCCGACGGCGGCCGCCGCTTCGTCGTCGCCTACCTGTCGATTGGCGAGGCCGAGAGCTACCGGCCGTACTGGCAGCCGGGCTGGAAGCGAAACAAGCCCGAGTGGCTGCTCGGCGAGAACCCGGAGTGGGAGGAGAACTACGCGGTCTGCTTCTGGGAGCCCGGCTGGCAGAACCTGATGTGCGGCAGCCCGGATGCCTATCTCGACCGCATTCTCGCCCAGGGCTTCGACGGCATCTACCTCGACAAGTGCGATGTGGTCGACGATCTGCGCGAGCACTTCAAGTCAACCGCCCGCAGCCGCAAGGATCTGGAGGGCGACATGGTGGCCTTCGTCCAGCGCCTGTCGGCTTACGCCAAGGCCAAGCACCCAGGCTTCGTCGTGATCATGCAGAACGCCGAGCCGCTGCTCGAGCGACCGGCGTTGCGCGCCGCCATCGACGCCGTCGGCAAGGAGGAATTGCTGTTTGGTCTCGACTCTCCCGAGAAGCCCAACACCAAGGGCGAGATCGCCTGGTCGCACGACCTGATGCAGCTGATTGCTGCCGACGGCAAACCGGTGTTCATGGTCGAGTATCTGGACAACCCCGCAAAGATCCGCGAAGCCGCGACCGAAGCAAAGAAACGCGGCTACATCCTCTACGTCGCGCCAAAAGACCGCGAACTCGACAAGCTCGCAGCCGCCCCCCCGCTCGTGGCGTAAGCGCAACACCGGCATATGTGTCCGAAAGTCAGCGGTTGACCGAAAACAAGCGATCATACGCCATCACGACATTGGTGTTAAAGCTAGGTTCAGGGTTGCAACCGCATAGATTGCATGCCAAGTTCTGTGTGCCTCTTAGATCACTATGTATCCCGCCGAGATGTCTTGGTGGAAACGGACCCAGAAGGAGGGACCGCCTTCGGTTACGCGAATAGCGAACCATCCGTGGCGGTCGGAGGGAACAATGTCACAGTCGATGAAGGCAAAGCGGGTCTCTGGTCGTGGGTCGAAGCGCCGCGAGCCCAGCCCGGCCGATTATAGCGACGAGATCTCCGATAAGGTCCTGGCCGAGATCCAGCGCCTCGCTCAGTCCAAAGATAAGCCGGACGAGAAGTGGGAGACTGTGCGTGAGTCAGCTTGGTGATGGCTCGCCTGTTTGGACCTACTATCCAGTCCACACCATCCCGGCGAGCCTAGACATTGTCTGGTGTCGATTCCCACAACTCCCGAAGACTCGACCTGGCCCCAAAAACCGACCGGCTTTGGTGAGAACCGTCGACCTGAGCAGAGATCACGCCTTTGCTCGGGTCGAAGTGTGTTACGGGACGTCTCAACTCAAGAAGGATCGTTATCCGTTTGACCTGTTCATCGAGAATGCCAGCCAACTGACATTGCTTGGGTTGTCCCAAGCAACCCGCTTTGAGCTCGATCGTACGCTGTGGCTTCCCTGGGCATCGGAATTCTTTGTTTCCAAAGACGGCTCGAAGACACCGATCATTGGAAGGCTCTCGGATCAAGAAATCGGGCAGTTGCATACGCTGGTGCGATTGCGGCGGACCCTGAAGCGAGGCAAGTAGTGTCTTAGGCGGTGGATTTTCCCCTTCTAAACCTGCTGGCATGCACCAATCCGCGAGCGCACCAAATGTCCGACGCAAAACCCATCCTCGCCATCATCGGCGGCACCGGCGATCTCGGCACCGGCCTCGCCCGGCGCTGGGCCAAGGCCGGCTACCCGCTCGTCATCGGCTCGCGCACCGCCGAGAAGGCCGCCACCGCCGCAGCCGACCTCTCCCCGCTCGCGACCGGCCCAAAGCCGCGCGGCATGGCCAACCTCGACGCGGCAAAAGCCGGCGATGTCATCGTGCTCACGGTGCCGTTCGCGTCTGCCGCAGCGACCCTCGACGAGATCAAGCCCGCCGTCGCCGGCAAGCTCGTCGTCGACACCACCGTGCCGCTGATGCCGCCGCGCGTCGCCCGTGTGCAACTGCCGCCCGAGGGCTGCGCGGCGCTGGCGGCCCAGCTGCGTCTGGGCGAGGGCGTGCGCGTCGTCTCCGCCTTCCACAACGTCGCCGCCCACAAGCTGCAACAGCTCGACATGGCGCTCGACTGCGACGTGCTGGTGTTTGGCGTCAAGGCCGTGGACCGCGTCGTCGCGTTCAAGCTCGCCGTGGCGCTGGGCGTGCGCGGCCTGCACGCCGGCGTGCTCGCCAACTCGGCGGCCGCCGAAGCGATGACCTCGGTGATCATCGGCATCAACCGCACCTACAAGGTCGACGGCGCCTCGATCCGCATCACCGGCTTCAAGTGAGTAGGTGCCTGGCTTCAGCCCGGCACCTACTCCGCTGCCCTACAGATCCTTCGCCGTCGTGCGCTTCACCGTGACGCCCGGGCGCTTCACCACGTCGGGCTGTAGTTTCGTCCCGAGGCCTGCGCCTTTCGGCACCGTGATCATGCCCTTCGTGATGGGGGGAAGCTCGGTGACATACTTGTCATACCAGCCATAGTAGAACGCGCGCACCATCTCCTGCACCCAGCAATTGCGCACGTTGAGCGCCAGATGCGTCGAGATCGTCAGCGCGATCGGTCCGGTGCAATCGTGGAAGGCAACCGGCGTGTGCCAGGTCTCGGCCATGGTCGCGATCTTCTTGGCCTCCGAGACGCCGCCGCACCAGGCGACGTCCATGATCACCATCGACAGCGCTTCCAACTCGAGCAGCCCACGGAAATCGGCGCGACCGCCGCGCGTCTCGCCAACCGCGATCGGTGCGCTGGTTGCGCGTGCGACCTCGCCCAGCGATTGTAGCTGGTCGAGGAATACCGGGTCCTCGATCCACATCGGACGATAGGGCTCGAGCGCATGAGCGATCTTGATTGCCTGCGGTCGGCTCCACAGCGAGTGCAGCTCGTAGGCCACCTCCATCTTGTCGCCGACGGCCCGGCGGATCTTCTCGAACGGCTCGAGGCCGGCTTTCAGGTCGGCGTGGCTGATCCAATGGCCACACGAGGCTTCCGCCGCATAGTCGAGCGGCCAGATCTTCATCGCCGTGATGTCCATCTCGAGCAGGCTGTGCGCCAGCTCGTCGGCGCGATGGAGAAAAGCGTCGAGATCCTCGTACTGGCCTGTCTTGGCCTTCAGGCCGAAATTGTCGGTGCCCTGCGTCGCCCGTGTCTGCACGTAGGAATAGCCCGCGCAGGTGTTGTAGATCTTGATCCTGTCGCGCACGCGCCCGCCGAGCAGATCGCAGATCGGCATCCCCTTGGCCTGCCCCAGGATGTCCCACAGCGCGATGTCGACCGCCGAGCGGCCGCGCATCTCCGCACTCGCCCCGACGAAGCCGACGTAGCCCGTCAGATGCGCCTGATGCGCCTCGATGTTCAATGGGTCCTTGCCGATCAGATAGGGCGCGATCAGCCCATGGATGTGCCCCTCGGCGGCGGCCGGCCCGTAGAACGTCTCGCCGAGGCCGACGAGGCCCTCGTCGGTCACCACCTGCACCCACAGCAGGTTTGGATGCTCGGTCGAGCGGATGGTCTCGAGGCCGGTGACTTTCACGGGCGGCGTGCTCCTTGGTTAGCGTCCTGTCGCCAGCATAGCTCGCGATGGGCCTTGGGGAAGTGTCGGATTGGCGAGAGACGCTGCGGCTCACAGCCCGCGTTGCAGTTCGGCGACGAAGCCGGCGAGGCCGTCCTGGCGCGCACGCCTCAATCGCTCAGCCGCCAGGATCGTCTTCAGGCGCTCGAGCGTCTCGGCAAAGTCGTCGTTGACGAGCACGTAGTCGTACTCGGCCCAATGGTCGATCTCGATCGAGGCGCCCGCCAGTCGCCGCGCCACCACGGCCTCGTCGTCGAGGCCGCGCTTGCGCAGGCGCTCGGCCAGGATCGCGGCCGAGGGGGGGAGGATGAACACGCGCACGAGATCGGTCGGCACTTTATCAGCAAGTTGCTGCGCGCCCTGCCAGTCGATGTCGAACATCACGTCGGATCCCAAGGCGAGGCGGTCCATCACGGGCAGGCGCGGCGTGCCGTAGAAATTGCCGTGCACGGGCGCCCATTCGAGCAGATCGCCTGAGTCGCGCATGCGCTCGAAGTCAGCGACTTCGAGGAAGTGATAATCGCGGCCATCGACCTCGCCGGCGCGGGCCGCGCGCGTCGTGACGGAGACCGACATGGCAATGTCGGGATCGTCGGTGAGGAGCGCGCGCGAGAGCGTGGTCTTGCCCGCACCCGACGGCGAAGAGAGAACGAACAGCAGCCCGCGCCGCCGTGCAATGCCTTCGGCAGGCGCTGGCGGGCTCGCGGATTGCCGGACGTCACTCAATGTTCTGCACCTGCTCGCGCATCTGGTCGATGATGGTCTTGAGCTCGAGACCCAGTCGCGTAATCTCGACGTCGTTGGCCTTCGAGCACAGCGTGTTGGCCTCGCGGTTGAACTCCTGCGCCAGGAAGTCGAGCTTGCGGCCGACCGGCTCCTTGGCGGCGAGCAACTCGCGGGCGGCAGCGACATGCGCCTCGAGCCGCTTCAACTCCTCCTCGACGTCGGCCTTGGTCGCGATCAGCGCTGCCTCCTGATAGAGCCGCTGCTCGTCGAGCGCAACGCCGGCGCCAGCGCCCATCACACGCGCGATCTGCTCTGAAAGCCGCTGCCGGATCGCTTCGGGCGTGCGCGAGGGCGCCGCCGCCACCTGCCGCACGATTCGCTCGATACCGTCGACCTGGGTGGCGATGACGTCGGCGAGGCGGCCGCCTTCGCCGGCGCGCACAACGGTGAGCTTGTCGAGTACCTGTCGCAGCGAGGCGAGGATCACGGCCTGCCGCGCCGCGATCGTCGCCTCGTCGTCGGCGGTCTCGCCGGTCTCGAGCACGCCGCGGATCGCCAGAATGCCTTCGGGCCGCGGCGCCTCGAACGCGCCGGTCGCGCGCAGACGGTCGAGTGCCGCCATCACCTGCGCCAGCACGTCCTCGTTGATGCGAATCTGGACGGCGCCGGCCTCCCGCTCGACGTTCAGCGTGACATTGAGATTGCCGCGCGACACGGCCTTCCCGATCGCCTCGCGGGCGGCCGGCTCCATCGCCTCGAAGCCCGGCGGCAATCGCAGCCGCATGTCGAGGCCGCGGCCGTTGACGCTGCGGATCTCCCAGCGCCAGCGCAGGCCGCAGGTGCCGCCATCGGTGTCGGCAAAGCCGGTCATGCTGCGTGGTGCCATGTCCGTCCCGCCGCGCCTTCGTCTACTGCTTGTTCGATTTTTTGGCCGGCTGGGTGCCAGCCTGCACGGGCGCTGCGGGCGCAACCGGGATCGTCTGCACCTGGACCGGCGTCGGCGCGGGCAACACACCCGGTGCCGCTGGCGCAGCCGGCGCGCCCTGCTGCTGCTTTGCGGCTCGCTCGCGCTCGACCTGCCGCCAGCGCTGCACGGCTGAGTTGTGATCGCGCAGATTGGTCGTGAAGGTGTGGCCACCGGTGCCGTCGGCGACGAAGTACAGGTCGGAAGTCTTCGCCGGATTGAGTGTCGCCTCGATTGCCGCGCGGCCCGGATTGCAAATCGGCCCGGGCGGCAGGCCGTCGATCTGATAAGTATTGTACGGCGTGCGGCTGTCGATGTCGGCGCGCGTGATGGCGCGGCCGAGCGGACCCTGGCCGCCGACCAGCCCGTAGATGATGGTCGGGTCCGACTGCATGCGCATCTTGACCTTCAGCCGGTTGACGAACACGGCTGCAACCTTCTCGCGTTCGTCGGACTTGCCGGTCTCCTTCTCGATGATCGAGGCGAGCACCATCGCCTGCTCCGGCGTCTTGACGGGCAGATCCGGCTGGCGCTTTGCCCACACGGCGGCGAGCAGCTTTAGATGCTCGGCCTGCATACGGTCGACGATCTCCTGCCGCGTCATGCCGCGCGAGAACTTGTAGGTGTCGGGCAGCAGCGTGCCTTCGGCGGGAACGGCTGAAATCTCGCCCTGCAGGTTCGGGTCGGCCTTCAGCCGCTCGACGATCTGCTGGCTGGTCAGCCCCTCGGGCACGGTCACCTTCAGCAGGATGGCGCGGCCCTCGACCAGCGTATCGAGCACCTGGCGCAGGCTCGCGCCTTTCTTGATCTCGTAGTCCCCGGCCCGGATCGCCGCGCGCTCGCCCGACAGACCGCCGTAGAGGCGCTGCGCATAGTACTGCGCCATGAACAGGCGGCGGTCGGAGATGACGCCGTCCTTCTCGAGACGGCCAGCGGTGTCGTAGGTGCTCTCGCCCTTGGCAATGGCGACGACGGTTGCGGTATCCAGCGGACCCTGAGCATCGAAGCTCGCGCGCAGGCTCATCGCCAGCACACCGGCGATGACGAGCGCCAGGAACGTGAAGGACAGCAGCCCGTTGGCGAAGCGCAGCACGCCACCCATGCGGCGTGGCTCGCCGCGTTCTTTGAGGCGCTTGGGTGGCTTGGGCGGACGCGTCGGCAGCGCCACCTCGCCGGGCGAGCGGGCCACGGCCTGTGGGCGCACCGGTGGCGGCAGGGCGCCCGCTCCCGGCGGCACCGGCGGCGGTGGCGTTCCGTTGTCCCTCATCGACACAGCTCCGCGCCCAAATTCCAATGCGGCCGCAAGGCTCTTGGCGCCGGACTCGACGAATCACCGGCCATGCCTCGGCTGCAGATATGCCATATCGCACGCTGGGCGTCCCAGTCGTCCGCGCGCGACACTTTCGTGATCCAAGGGTGAACGGTAAATGTGGCCGAAGCTGGAACCCCCGAAGCTGGAACCAGACAGGCTCTCAGTGCAGGGTCCCAGGCGCGCGATCAGCAGGGCCGGCCGAGGGAGGAGACTTACGCTTCCCTCAGCATCCTCACTGCCGCGTCGACGTAGACCTGGGCGCCGACCATGATGTCGGCGTCGGACGTGTTCTCCGTCCAGTGATGGCTGATGCCGCCGATCGAGGGGATAAACATCATCGCTGAGGGCATGAGATTGGCGAACACCTGCGCGTCGTGACCGGCGCCCGACGGGATACGGGTATGGCGACCGGGCGACGCCGCCTCCGCCGCCGCCTCGATCGCCGACTGG
>JANOJW010000722.1:0-1569 GCA_031418955.1 Hyphomicrobiales bacterium
AGGTGTCGTTGCCGTCGGCCTCGCCCGAGAGTAGCGCCTCGACCTCGCGCTTCTTGACCTCGGAGACGAGCCGGGTCAGCCCCGTTTCGCCCTCCTTGACGCTTGCTGCATCGTCGGCTTCCTCGCCTAGCCCGATCAGCGTCGTCGCGTCATCGAGATCGCGCTCGAGTTGGCTGTATCCGGATATGGCCCGCTCCATCTGCTGGCGCTGGCGCATCACCTTCTGCGCGCGCTGCGGGTTGCTCCAGAGGTTCGGATCCTCGCTCTGCCGGTTCAGCTCATCTAGTCGAGACGTGGCGTTGTCCCAGTCAAAGGGACCTCCGCAGCAGCCCCAGGGACTGCTTGATGTCATCGACGAGCTTCTGGTGCTCGGCCCGCATGGGGTCTCTCCCGCGAATCAGGCGTTTGGATCTGCACCGGATATAGGATTGCTCCCCGGTCTGGCGCAATGCGCAATCTAACCCGGCGGTTGCAATGCCGAAACAATCTGCGCCCGTCGGACGATCTCCCTAGAAATGTCACGCCAACTCCTTGACCACACCCAATTCGGCTGGCATCGCAAAGCTCGATCCCGCCCTTGGGGCCGGTGCGAAAGGATGAAGGGTTCCTATGTCGTCCAACCGCAGGCTGCCCAATCTCGAAGCGCTGAACGCCCGCAAGGCCAAGCTCGACGCCATCATGGGTTCGCGGCTGCGCGACGTGTCGGCCGCACAGATGCGCGAGCTGCTGATGATCATCGGTCCCTTGATCCTGCTGGTCCTGGGAGCGCTGTGGTTCGCCTCGCGGTTCATCCAACCCGCGCCGCCTAAAGTCGTGGCCATCGCCACGGGTGGCCAGGCGGGTGGCTACTTCGCCTTCGGAAAGCGCTATGCCGAGAGCCTCAAGCGGCACGGCATCACGCTCGACGTGCGCGCGACGGCCGGGTCGATCGAGAACGTCAGGCTGCTCGACGATGCCGATCCCGCCCGCCGGGTCGACCTGGCGTTGCTGCAAGGCGGCATCACGAACAGCCGCGAGAAGCCCGGTCTCGTTTCGCTGGGACGTCTGTTCCTCGAGCCGCTCTGGTTGTTCTATCGCGGGGGCGAGACCATCGATCGCCTGCACCAGTTGAAGGGTAAACGGATTGCGATCGGGCCCGAAGGCAGCGGCACGCGACATCTGGCCAGTGCGCTGCTCGGTTCGAACGGCGTCACGGCGGAGACAGCGACGCTGCTTCCATTGTCCGGACAGCAAGCCGCCGATGCCTTGACGAGCGGCCAGGTCGACGCGGTGTTCCTGGTGCTGGCGCCCGAGGCACCGTTGGTCCAGTCCTTGATTGCCAACTCGTCGGTGCGCCTGATGAACTTCGCGCAAGGCGAGGCCTATACGCGCCGCTTCTCGTATCTGCAGCGGATCGTGCTGCCGCAAGGGGCCATCGATCTTGTGCGCAACATTCCAGGCGAGGACGTGACGCTGCTCGCACCCATAGCAGCCCTGGTGGCGCGCGAGAACCTGCACCCTGCACTGGTCGGCTTGATGGTGGAAGCCATCAAGGAGGTGCATTCGGGCGGCGGCATGTTCCATCGGCTC